>JBCBOC010000644.1:0-2950 GCA_039821475.1 Cyanobacteria bacterium J06632_22
AGCCACCGTAATGGAATCCCCGGTATGCACGCCCATGGGGTCTAAGTTTTCGATGGAGCAGATAATCACCACGTTGTCGGCCATGTCGCGCATACCGGGGATTCCATTACGGTGGCTCCGGCCCAGACCCTGACGGACAAGGAGTACCAGCGTCTACGGGACGCGTCCATTAAAATCATCCGTGAAATTGGTGTGGACACGGGCGGCTCAAACATTCAGTTCTCGGTCAACCCTGATACGGGCGACGTGATCGTCATTGAGATGAATCCCCGTGTCTCCCGTAGTTCCGCTCTGGCCTCTAAGGCTACGGGCTTTCCCATTGCCAAATTTGCGGCCAAGCTGGCGGTCGGGTACGCCCTGCCCGAAATTTCTAACGACATCACCCAAAAGACTCCCGCCAGTTTTGAGCCCACCATCGACTATGTGGTCACCAAGATCCCGCGGTTTGCGTTCGAGAAATTTCCCGGCAGCTCCCCGGTGCTCACCACCCAAATGAAATCTGTGGGGGAAGCCATGGCGATTGGGCGTACGTTCAAAGAATCCCTGCAAAAGGCGCTGCGATCCTTGGAGACGGGCCGGGCCGGGTGGGGGTGCGATCGCACCGAAAAGCTGCCCAATATCAGTCAGGTTCGGGCTAGCCTGCGGACCCCCAACCCCGAGCGCATTTTTGCCCTGCGCCATGCCTTGCAGCTAGGGCTGGAGCTGGAAGATATCTATGAACTCACCGGCATTGACCCCTGGTTTCTTAACCATCTGCAGCAGCTCCTGCAAACCGAAAAGCAGCTCAAGCGACTGAAGCTAGAGGAGATTACTGCAGCGCAGATGCTGACCGTGAAACAGCAGGGCTATAGCGACCGGCAGATTGCCTTTGCCACCAAAACCGATGAACTGGCCGTGCGCCGCCACCGCAAGTCCCTCGGCATCATTCCGGTCTACAAGACGGTCGATACCTGTGCGTCTGAGTTTGAGGCGTACACCCCTTACTACTACTCCACCTACGAAGCCGAAACCGAGGTGAGGCCTTCCGATCGGCGTAAGGTGATGATTTTGGGCGGCGGTCCCAACCGTATTGGTCAGGGTATTGAGTTCGACTACTGCTGCTGCCATGCCTCCTTTGCCCTTCAGGATGACGACTATGAAACCATCATGGTCAACTCCAACCCAGAGACGGTGTCCACTGACTACGACACCAGCGATCGCCTCTACTTCGAGCCGTTGACCCTGGAAGATGTCCTCAACATCATTGAAGCCGAGAATCCCCTGGGGGTCATTGTCCAGTTTGGCGGGCAGACGCCGTTGAAGCTCGCGCTTCCCTTGCAGCAGGTTTTGGCGAGCGAACCTGACCTAGAAACTAAAATCTGGGGCACTTCTCCCGATTCCATCGATGCGGCTGAGGACCGGGAGCGGTTTGAGAAAATTCTCTGGGACCTAGAAATCAAGCAGCCCCCCAACGGCATTGCCCGTAGCTATGACGAGGCCCTGGGCATTGCCAAGAAGATCGATTATCCCGTGGTGGTGCGGCCTAGCTACGTGCTGGGGGGCCGCGCCATGGAAATTGTCTATTCGGACGAGGATTTGGATCGGTATATGACCACCGCGGTACAGGTGGAGCCGGAGCATCCGATTTTGATCGACAAGTTTTTGGAAAATGCCATTGAAGTCGATGTGGATGCCGTGTGCGATCGCACCAGCCACGTTGTCATCGGTGGCATCATGGAGCACATCGAACAGGCGGGCATCCACTCGGGGGACTCCGCCTGCTCCATTCCGACGATCTCTCTCAGCGACGATGCCCTCAGTACGATTCGGCGCTGGACCGTCAAACTGGCCAAGGCCCTGGAAGTAGTCGGCTTAATGAATATCCAGTTTGCCGTGAAAGACGATGACGTCTACATCCTCGAAGCCAACCCCCGCGCCTCCCGCACCGTGCCCTTTGTCTCTAAAGCGACGGGCATTCCCTTGGCGAAAGTCGCGGTGCGGGTGATGGCCGGTCAGACGCTGGCGGAATTAGGGGTGACCGAGGAGGTGATTCCGGCCCATGTTTCCGTCAAAGAAGCGGTCTTCCCGTTCAATAAATTTACCGGGACCGACACGCTGTTGGGGCCCGAAATGCGCTCTACTGGGGAGGTTATGGGCATTGATGGTGAGTTTGCCAAGGCCTTTGCCAAGGCAGAATTGGCCGCGAGTCAGACCTTGCCCACGAGCGGAACCGTGTTTGTGTCCATTCGCGACCGTGATAAGGAGGCTGTTGTTCCTGTTGCCAAAGCCCTATCTGAGCTGGGTTTCAGCCTGATGGCCACGGCGGGCACCCGCAAAGTGCTGCAGTCCAATGGCATGGCGGTGCAGCTGGTCTACAAAGTCCACGAGGGCCGTCCCCACGTCCTCGACGCCATCAAAAACCGGCAAATTCAGCTGATTATCAATACCCCCATCGGCGAAGCTGCCCAAGAAGACGATCGCATCATCCGCCGCACCGCTCTCGATTACCAAATTCCCACCACCACCACCCTGGCCGGGGCCCGCGCCACGGCCGAAGCGATTCGCAGCTTGCAAGCGCATCCATTAGCGGTAAAAGCCATTCAGGATCACTTGGGGTAGCAGCGAGGGGGCTGTCAACGCCAGGACTTAGGGTTGGTAGGGCGAGTGAAATGGTGACGTCGTAAAAGAGTGTCAAGACTTTGGCCTATCAGGGGTTTAACGCATTCACTCTGCGCTACTCATGACTTCACTTTCAATTGATTCTGTCTAAGTTAGGTCACCCTAATCAAATGTCAGACTCAGAGCGTTCAGCATTAGGAGGTAGGAGGCAGAATACAGGAGGCTTCTCCTAAGAAACACTTTCCGGAACCGATTGTGCCTGAGTATCGGCAACCAAGGTGAGACCGAGGCTATGAGCCTTTCGCTGTAAGTTATTGACCAGTCGTTGTCGATAGCGCTGTTCATAAGCATC
>JBCBOC010000815.1:0-1767 GCA_039821475.1 Cyanobacteria bacterium J06632_22
GACATGAGCCCGGCAATGAGCGCTCTGGCCACCATCCTAGAAATGCGCCGCTGATCGCGGGAGACGGTGACGTAGGTCCCAGGCTTGAGCGTAGAGCCGTAGGCTGCCCCTAGCTTCACGGCAAACTCTGGGGTGATATCGACATTGGCGAGGCCCGCAACGCCTCGCTGGCCAAACAAATTGCGCTGGGCAGTGTGGCCCCAGATGAGATTGATATTGAGGGTGGCACCCGACTCGATGATTTTGCTTGGCCACACCTTCACGCCCGGGCTGACCAGTGCTTCTTCTCCAATGGTAGATAGTGCGCCGATAACGGCCCCTTCCAGAACATGGGCCCGGCGATCGGCGCGGGTGCCTCTGGCGATGACACAGGCACGCAGGTGAGCGTCATCACCAATGACGGCACCATTCCAAATAATTGGGCGTTTGAGGTCGGCGTCGCTGCCAATGGTGACATTGTCGCCAACGACGGTGCCAGCCTCTAGCTCAGCCCGAGGCCCAATGCGGCAATTATCGCCGATGAGAATGGGGGCATGGAGTTTGGCGCTCGGTGAAATAGAGGTGTTGTTGCCAATGCGAATGCCCTGCATGTTCTCAGGGTAGCTGCGCTCAAGGTGAACTTTGCCGGTAAGGGCATCATACTGAGCCTCGCGGTAAGCCGTGAGATGGCCGACATCACACCAGTAGCCTTCGGCGACGTACCCATACATGGGTTCTTCCCTAGCCAGTAACAGGGGAAAAAGATCCTTGGAAAAGTCTTTCTCGCAGTCCGGTGGGAGGTAGTCGAGGACAGACGGCTCCAGGATATAGATTCCGGTGTTGACTGTGTCTGAGAAAATTTCGCTGGTGGTGGGCTTTTCGAGAAAGCGAACGATGCGATCGCTGTTATCCGTAATTACAACGCCAAATTCGAGTGGGTTGGGAACGCGAGTAAGTACGAGCGTTGCTTTAGAGCCTTTTTCTTTGTGGAATGCGATCGCCTTAGTTAAGTCAAAGTCTGTGATGCTATCGCCACTAATCACGATAAACGTATCGTCTAGCAGCTCTTCGACATTTTTGACGCAGCCAGCGGTGCCAAGGGGCTGGTCTTCTTCGACGGCGTAGGTCATCTGCACACCGAAGTCCTTGCCATCTTGGAAGTAGTCACGCATGACATCGGGCAGATAAAACAGTGTTGCAATGATTTCAGTGATGTGATGGCGCTTTAACAGATTGACCGTATGCTCAGCGATGGGGCGATTGAGCACAGGGACCATTGGCTTGGGCAGATCGCAGGTCAATGGCCTCAGCCGGGTGCCAGAACCCCCGGCCATAAGTACTGCGCGCATAGTTGCTCTCCTATGAAATCAAAATTAAAAAAAGAATTAAAATATCGCCACAATAATTCTATCGGAGTGTTCAAAGGCTTGCCGCAAGGGCGAAATAGTCAGAAATATTAACAGCTGTGTTCAAAGCTGGATGGGGCGACTAGAATAATCAACGTTGGCTTAACGACGGTTTGTCGTTATTGAAAGGTAATTCCCATGGGACATATCGTAGGGTTAGTCTTGCTAGGCATTTATGGCGTTGGCGTTTGGAAGTTTTGGCGGGGATTTAACCGCACCAACTTCACGACGGGTAAAGCCTACCTCACGCTGCTGTGGCCTGTGTTTTTGATTGGCAATAAGGCCTATCGGCAGAATTTTGCGAAGGCTATTAAGGGCTCTTAATGAAGCGCTTTTAATCAAGGGCTCATCCGGCAAGCCAACCTAACCTCCAACCCAAAAC
>JBCBOC010000269.1:0-5821 GCA_039821475.1 Cyanobacteria bacterium J06632_22
GGCAATACACCGGCTGGCTGATACCCCTGTTGGGCCTAACGGCAGCAGCCTTTATGCTAGAGAGCTATTTTATTGGCATTAAGGATGGCGCGACCCTGCGAAATGGCGCGCTGATGGGCTTTATGGTGGGGTTTGTCCCCCTCGTGATACTGGCAGTGGCTCAGCAAAGCGAAACGGTGCTGTGGGCAGCACTGACTGGGTATATGGGAATCCTGTTGGGATTTTTGGGCGTAAAACTGGTGCGATCGCACAGTTTGTTGCTAGCCGAGCAAGCCTCCCAAAGCTAGCGCCGCGCCATCCCGGGTTGGGCACCTTAAGACTGAGTTCTTCGGTCACCCCATGCCTGAACTGCTGCTCGAATGCGTCAATTTACTGGCGGCCCTAGCCATCTTTTACGGTGTGCTGCGGTTGGTTCCCAGCCTACAGCTGCGCCTGCAGCGTCGCACCGTACGGCTACTCCTTGCGGGCACGACGCTATTTGCCATGAATGAGGCGCTGGGCGTTCTCGGTTGGCTATGGCCGTCAGAAGCGCTACAGTCCCTACGTGACCTGTTGGAAATGGGCATGATGGGCAGTATTGCGATCGCAGTCGGCTTAATCGTTCAGTCCAACCGCCAAGAAATCACCCAGCTCAGTCAGGCCGCCACCATAGACCGCCTCACAGGGCTACACAACTTCGGCCATTTTCAAACCTTGGCGCAGCAGCGAACGCGACGAGCCACTGCAGGACAGTTACCCCTATCTGTAATTTTGCTAGATGCGGATAACTTCAAAAGCTACAACGATACCTTTGGCCATGAGGCCGGAAATGGGGTTCTCCAGACCATTGCGGCGACCCTACGGCAAGCCGTACGCGCAGGCGAAGAGGACATCATCGCCCGCTACGGCGGAGAAGAATTTATTGTGCTGCTAAACAGCCCTCTGGACCAAGCGCTCGGCGTCGCGGACCGGATTTGCACCCAGATCGCCGCCCAATGCCAGCCCACGGTCACCCCAACCCTACAGCGAGCCGTGACGGTCTCAGTCGGGGTGGCCACCCTAGCGCCCCAGTGCAGCACCCTAGAGCAGCTGATCGAAGCGGCAGACCAGGCCATGTATCAGGCCAAGCAGGCCGGGAAAAATCAGGTCCGCTGCAGCCTACGTCACGTGGTTTAGCGCTACCCTGAGACCCGCTCGAACCATACCGACACCCCCGACATCTTCATTGATTTTTTATAGCGACTTTATCTACAGACGTTGACGATGAAGTCTTTTTTTTCAACAATGAGGAGCGAACTGAGGCAAAGGTAGAACAGTTTTGAGACTATCCTAGTTCCCTTTTAACCATTGCCCTGCACCTATTGATCATATCCCTGGTTAGTTGGTAAAGGGAAAGGGAGATTTGACACTGTCAAGCTATCTTGAACCATTCAGCATTCTAGCAAGAAGGATGCCGAATATTGAGAGTACTCCCCTATTGAATGTTGTTGTGGTTCATCGTATTGATGGTGCCGCATTGCTAGAGGCTCACAACTCAAAGAATTCCTGTAGACGCCTTATCCATCCCTGTGGCAACGCAATCGACTAAGTTCCCCGTTCCCGCTTCAGATGTCAGACCGCAGTTATCTTGCAGCAGTTGCCTGAAAGCTAGATATTCACAACCGTAGTCACCCCAGCAGTGCGCTTAGCCCTGCGGTTCAACACATCACGTAGGCTACTCCTTCTTTTCTTTTTACTCTTTTTCCCCTTTTCCCTGCTCTGGGATGTCCTCGTACGTCCAGGGTCACAGCCCTACGCCAAAAACATATCACCAGAAGCATTGATCGTGCCAGGACAGACTGCTGTCTGGGGCTGTAGCTCACTGCAAAAAATTGCCAAAACAGATTTTAGGAGATCCAATGACAGCTTCCCTAACCCTTTCGCCTGTCAATTTATCCTCAAAAATGCCAGACAGTTTATCCTCAACAATGCCAGATTCTGAGCCGAAGCGTGATGAGCTTTCTGCTTTGCATCTCAGGGCCTGTGTTTGCACCTCGTGCTGCCGTAGCGCGGCCGATGGAAATGAGCCCGTCAGTAGCAACGGCTCCCTCGGAAGCACTTGGAACCAGCCCGGCGGCAAAGGGTCTCCCCTAACGCTGACCTATAGCTTTACCCAAGGATTTTTAAACAACATTACCGGCCTCACCGCAGCCCAGGCCAAGGCTTCTGTAGAGAAAGCTTTCGAAATTGTCGCCCAGTACGTACCGATTAACTTTGTTGAAAAGACGGATCGAGGACCCGATGCCGCCACAGTGTTGAGCAACACCAGCCGACGAACTCAGGCAAATGAACCCCAACTTCGCTTCCACAATCGGTTTGTTAACGGGCCTGGGGGCACCCTCGCCTTTGCCTATTTTCCCTCAGAGGCCCTAGCCGTGGGGGGGGATATGTTTTTTGACCAGGAAAACTGGCGGTCCACCGGCTTTTTTGTAGAGACCGTGATTCACGAGTTGGGGCATGCCCTAGGCCTACGCCATGTGAGTGGTGTTGATGCCATCATGAATCCGAGCATTCAGCGGCGATTCGACAATCTCGCAGAGGCCGATTTACTCCCGGATGATATTCAGACATTGCGCAGTGCCTACGGCACCGGCACCGGCTCTGTGACCACCCTTGGCGGCTCTCCTAGCCCGGCACCCACTCCAGCACCGGCGCCCGCACCGGTCCCAGCGCCTGCCCCGACGCCTGCTCCGGCGCCCGTACCTGCCCCGCCCCCGACACCAACTCCGCAACCTCCAACCAACGATGGTCCTGTTATCCAAGGTACGAACGGGAACGATCGACTGATCGGCAATAGTAGCAACCAAACCATCTACGGCAGAAGTGGTAACGACATTATCAACGGCAAGCGAGGTAACGATACGATTTACGGTGGTAGCGGTCGAGATCGCATCATCGGTGAAGGGGGTAACGACGTGATGTACGGCCAGGCCGATGACGACATCATGTACGGCGGTCCTGGCGAGGACCGTGTCTATGGCCAGAACGGCAATGACAAGATCTATGCGGGTGCGAATAACGACCGCGCCTACGGCGGCAGCGGCAACGATTTACTCGTCGGCCAAGCCGGCAGCGATTGGATCACTGGACAGCGGGGCAACGACCAGCTTATCGGCGTAGACCCGAACAGCGCTAGGGCAGGCATTAATGAAAAAGATACCCTAATCGGCGGAGAAGGCGCTGATAAGTTTGTATTGGGCGATCGGCAGAAAGCCTTTTATAACGATGGTCGCAGCGGCATAGGCCTGCAAGACTATGCCCTTATTAAAGACCTCAACATTGCCCAAGGAGACAAGATTGTTCTCCATGGGAACCGGAACAACTATCTGATGGGTCGCGCTACCGTTAACGGCAAGCAAGGCAGCGCTATTTTACTCAATGCACCCGGCTCTGGCTTTGAGGTCATCGGCATTGTAGAAAACGTTCAAAATCTATCGCTGAACAGTCCAGTATTCGAATATGTCGCGTAGTTTCGAGTACTGGTCCATCAACGGCGATGAGGCTAACCCCTAATGGTCTCTCAACGCTAGAAGCTGGATGTGGTTTAGCGACGAGTGAGATAGCGAAATAGTGTGAGGGCTTTGAGCATCATCGGCAACAGAGCTGATACTATTTGCTAGGCCCTATTCGCCGGTCCCAGGTTGCTTTTTTAGGCTTGCCCCTACCCTAGGAGCGGGAGCTGAATTAAGAATTCCGTTCCTGCGCCTAGGGTTGAAGTGGCCGTCAGTGAACCGCCATGGGTTTCCTCAACGATTTGCTTGGCGATCGCAAGCCCCAAACCCGTCCCTTTCCCGACAGCCTTTGTCGTAAACTTCCGGTCAAAAATCTTTGACAATACGTCCTCTGGCATGCCCTTGCCATTGTCTGAAATACTGATCTCTACTGACGTTTTATCGTCAGCATCGGTAATGCAACGGGTTCGCACCGTAATCGACTGTGGGCTTAGGCTGCAGCCTTGAGCATTAGCCGCTTCTGCCATTTCATCAAACATATCTACGGCATTGGCAAGCAGGTTCATAAAGACCTGATTGAGCTGACCAGGGAAGCAGGTGATATTCGGCAATTTGCTGTAATCTTGAGCGATACTGATCTCAGGACGATTCTCGTTTTCCTTGAGTCGATATTTTAAAATCAGCAGCGTGCTGTTGAGGCCTTCGTGTAAATCAGCCTCAAACTTAGATTCTGTATCGGCACGGGAAAAGGTCCGTAAACTCTTGCTAATTTTGCGAATACGCTGACATCCCCGATCCATGGATGCCAATATATTCGGTACATCTTTGAGCAAGAAATCTAAGTCAATTTCTTCCGCGTGATCCTGTATTTCTTCCGTTGGCGCTGTTGCGCTTTGATAGAGCTCTAAATGCTCAAGAATATCTACAAGATTAAGTTGAAGTTCTTTAATATTACCGCTAACGCACGCGACGGGGTTATTGATTTCGTGGGCAACCCCCGCCACCAAATTACCAAGGCTTGACATTTTTTCGCTCTGAATAAGCTGCAGCTGGGACTGCTGCAGCTCGCTGAGCGATTTTTCTAACTCTTGGATAACTTGAAGGACTGTACTTTGCTTTTTCTCGTGGCTTTCCTCTAAATCGGCTCGGTAGTTCTCTGAACGCAATAACTTCCTTCGAAGGATGCGATTCTCCTTTTCGAGTTGCTGAACTCTCTTCTCTATTGACTGATCGCTAGGACTAGAGGTTGTTGCCATATCATCATCTAAGCAGTGCCGAGCACCAGCGTGACAAACGTTTCATTGTGAAATTGAGCTTCCCCAGTTGCTGTCAACGGTGATATTTCTCCATAGGTATAGAACCCACTGTAGGGAATATCATGGTTCAGCTTGCTACAGGCGGCTTTAACTTCTTCTTTGATACGAGTGCCTAGGATCTGCAGGCGACCTGCACAAGAGAAAAAGAGTGCGGCTGCAGGTTGTTCTCCGTTGTATTGGGACAGTGCCACTTCCATCGCGTCAGCAGTAGCCGTGATTAAGTTATCTCTGTCTGCACTAACCACGCGCACTTCAGATTGCGCTGGAACATCTGCAAAAAAGGTGAGGCTACCTTGGTCAGGATCGTGGTGGCCGTTTGAGGTTCGCATGTACCATGCGTCACTGTCCGGCTCGGAGACCGCCAAGCGATATTCTGCAGAGTCTGTTTTGACCATACCTAAATAGTCTTTATAGAACTCTAGAATAGGTTGCTGGTCGATTTCGTAAACAACGTTACCCTCAACCTTGGTGACCACCCCTTTCCGCCCCACGGGCTTCCATCCACTGGCCACACCATAGCCGACCTTCAGGGTTCCAGCCATCAGCAAAATGGGAACGGCGTCCTGTATGACTTCTTTGCCAAAAAACTGGTAAGTTCCCGTAAATTCCCAATTATCGGTAGTGGTTCCACCCACGATAGGCACAGAGGTAGGCAGACCTTTCTTTAACCCACTCAATACCTCTACCCCGCTCGCCGTTAGGCTTTCAGGGACGGCCAAGCACAGTTTTGCCGGTGTGGTCAGTGGGGCCAGGGCAGCCTGCACAGTTTGGCTGGCAATCGTCAGAGGATCCTTAGATAAATTACGTCCTACCGCAGCAGAAAACTCCACTTCATCGGAGCAGAACAGCGTCAGGGTAATGGAGTCTTGCTGGAAGGTCAGACACGATGAAATCTCCGCATCGGATGTACCTCCAATCAGTTGAATATCTGGAAATGACTGATAGATCGTTTCTAATATCAGTGCGTGGTCAAAGTCAGGTGCCGCAAACAGTACAGCGGCCTGGGGTTGATCTTGGCCAAGCTCTGCTTTGCAC
>JBCBOC010000026.1:0-13742 GCA_039821475.1 Cyanobacteria bacterium J06632_22
CATCAAACGCCATCATGGTTGCTTTACCGCCACGTTATTTCTCCGCTACAGCAGCTTTGTGTCCGGATAGGACTAAGGCTGCGACGCCCTTGGGTAGCGTGCCACGCCGGGACCCAACCCAGCACCTGAATGCCAGGCTTGTCCTCAGCCCAGTGGCGAGCGCTATCCGTGGCCAAATCTTTCAGGACATGGCTACATTGCCATTCCGTTGCACGCCCAGCAGAATAGCCGCACTCGGTGTCCCAACGTCAATGACACAGGCTCTCTATTCCATTCAACGGAGATCACTGATGGATAACCGGACAGTTTGTATAAAAAATAGGTGCAAGTCCGATGAATATACTGAATCTTACTGAAAAGTTTTTCGCTAAACGTGAAAATGGTTCAGGATACGATGAAGTTAGTGCAAAGTTAGTGCAGTATTCCCCAAAATAGTGGTCTAGCGTCACAATCGAATCGTTCGAATCACTGATTTAGCCCAGGTCCAGCCACTGACAGCGTGAGGGGCATCCCCCTTGAACGTTACCCCCGCTGCACCGATCTTCACTGGTCTAAAAAATCGCCCATGCGCTCAACGGCGGTTGTGATGTTCTCAGGCTCGTGGACTAAAGCAAAACGAACATAGCCCTCACCGGTTTTACCGAAACCCCGCCCTGGCGCAAGCGCCACGCCCGTCTGCTCCACCAGCGCCACACAGAAACCAATGGAGTCTTGCTGCCAGCGTTCTGGCAACGGGGTCCAGAGATACATTGTGGCGGCGGGCACCGGGACGCGCCACCCCAGCCGTGCCAGGGCAGCAATCGCCGCATCTCGACGTTCACGAAAGGTATTGGTCATTGCAATGACGCTATCCTGGGGGCCATTAAGGGCTGCAATAGCGCCCCGAAGAATGCCAGGATACTGATTGAAGTCGATGCTGGCCTTGACCTGGCGCAACGCTCGGATCAGGGAAGCATTGCCAATGGCATAGGCAATCCGAAAACCGCCCATGTGATACGACTTTGAAAAGCTAAAAAATTCAATGGCGCAACTTTTGTCCCGATCGGCCTGAAAAATAGAGGGCGCTGCCCCGGCAGCAAACGTCAGATCA
Organism: Cyanobacteria bacterium J06632_22; assembly: GCA_039821475.1. Lineage (GTDB taxonomy): Bacteria > Cyanobacteriota > Cyanobacteriia > Phormidesmidales > Phormidesmidaceae > CAWUKV01. The sequence continues at coordinate 1,091 of JBCBOC010000026.1, forward strand.
CCATAGGGAAAATCATGGGCCAACACCAAATCATGGTTTTGACAAAAGGCCACAGCCTCCTCAAAAAAGGCCAGCGGGGCTGTGGCCGTGGTGGGGTTGTGGGGATAGCTCAACACCATTAGCCGAGCCTGGTCGAGCACGGTCTGGGGGATATCGCTAAAGACCGGCAGAAAGTCGTTCTCTGCCCGCAGCGGCATCGGATAAACCTGCCCGCTGGCCAAATGCACGCCCCCCGAATGAGACGGATAACCGGGATCTTGAAGGAGCGCGAAATCCCCTGGATCCAACAGCGCCAATGGCAGGTGGGCTGTCCCCTCTTGGGAGCCAATGAGCTGCAGCACCTCGGTCTCGGGGTCAACGTCAACACCATATTTACGCGTGTAGGCCTGGGCCGCTGCCACCCGAAACGGTCGAGTGCTGTGAAATAGCGGATAACCGTGGGTAGTGGTATCTGGCAAGGCCGCTGCGATCGCATCTAGCACATGGGCTGGCGGAGAAAGGTCAGAGGACCCCAAAGACAGATCAATAATTGACTTTCCAGCCGCTGCGGCCCTTGCCTTCGCCGTATCCATATCGGCAAATACATTGGTCTGTAGCGGTGCCAGTCGGGCGGAAAATTTCATTATCAAGACTCAGTAAAAGAAACCGCAGCGCGCCGATAAGCATGCCTGAGCCACCCGGTATGGCTATTCCCGTAGAACCTGCGGGCAGATCTGGCAGCACAGACAAGCTGCCGCATAGAGTAGCTGACATCGTAGCCACCGGCATTCTATTAGGGCCGCCCATGCGATTGCCCTGCCGGAACATTGCCCACAAGGCCTTAACGTCAGCGGCATTCACTATATTTTATTTCACCCTAACGGAGACGATGACCCCGACTACGGATATCGGTTGCGTTGACCAACCGCCGCCCGGGTGAAACCCATCGCACGCTCGAGAAAAACAACCGTACTGACGATCGCAAGGGTGACGCGGTCTAAGGGGGGGAAGCCCCATTCCACTGCGTCGAGAGGCTCCAGAATCAAGGCCTTCAGCGCCAGGAACGGTCTCTAGCAATTCGACGAACGCAATATTTATCCCAAAAACAGCAGACAAACCCCACCCGAAGCCACCAGCGCCCCTACAATGGCCCGGCCCGTGATGCGTTCTCCAATAGCCGCCGCCATGGGCAGCACAAAAACCGGACTGGTCGCCAGCAGCGCCTGAGCGATGCCCGTTTCAGCAAATTTGAATGCCGTCTGCTGCAGCCAAATCGCCAGATACGTCCCGAAAAAGGCCGCAACGGCGACCCCCGCCAACAGCCGGCCCGACCGTAAATGCCCCATGCCGCGCCCCCAAGCAGGACGCCCCAGCAAAATCAAACCCAGACACAGCAGTCCCGCAAACAGTCGCAGCAGGGCACTCCAAAGGGGATCGATGCCCGTATCCGCTAAGGCGGCCCGCGACAATACTGCACCAGTGGCCTGTCCCGCAGCCGCTAAAATACCCAGTAAAATGCCCCGCCGCAGGTTTTGTATTTCGCCCACAGCAGCCCGTTCACCCACAACCCAGGCGACCCCCAACAGCGTTACCCCAATCCCAATCCAGGCAGCACTCGAGAGCCGTTCACCAATGAGCCCCCAGGCCATCAGGGCGGACAGGGGCGGTGCCAGGGTTTCCATGAGTAGGGCTCGGCGGGGGCCCAAGTCATTCACCGTTCCAAAGTAAGCCGTATCGCCCAGACCAATGCCCACCACACCACTGACCAACAACAGTAGAGCAGCCTGGGAGGGCAAGCGAATTAACAGCTGCTGCCGCAGGAGTAGCGTCACCACAATCAGTGCGATCGCAACGCCACCCTTCACCAGATTCAACACCAGCGGTGACAGCCGCTTCCCCAAGCGCCCAAACAATAGCGTTGCAAACGCCCACAGCCCCGCTGCAGCCAGCGCGGCCACCTCACCTCGAAACATGTTTAACTCCCCAGACCACCCCGTCACCATACATACTGATAGGGCAAGCTGGCTGCTTGTATTCGCACAGGCGAATGGGGCTACCCCCTTCGCCCGCCATCGTCGCCATCGATAGAGTTAGGTCAGCAGATATGGTTAACGTCGTCAGCGCCAATACTCTAGAACAAGTACTTGGCGCCGCCTCATCCGCTGCTGATCTAAGTCTTTCTCCCGCACTACAGCAGGCGCTAGCCACCCCACTACACATCGGTAGCGTCACCGTCCAGAGTCGGGTGCTCCAGTCACCGCTATCGGGGGTAACCGATCTCGTCTTCCGACGACTAGTTCGGCGTTACGCCCCCCAGTCGATGATGTACACCGAAATGGTCAGTGCCGCCGAACTTCACCATGTCCGCCAACTGCCCAAAATCATGGAGGTGGACCCCCATGAACGCCCCATCAGCATTCAACTCTTTGACTGCCGCCCTCATTTTCTGGCAGAAGCAGCCCGAAAAGCCGTAGACCAGGGCGCCGACACCATCGACATTAATATGGGCTGCCCTGTCAATAAAATCACAAAAAACGGCGGCGGTTCCTCACTACTGCGCGACCCCAAGACCGCCATAGCCATTGTCGAAGCAGTAACAGCGGCTGTTAATGTACCCGTCACTGTCAAAACCCGCATCGGCTGGTCCGCGAGCGACATTAACGCTGTCGAGTTTGCCCGATACATGGAAGCAGCCGGTGCTCAAATGCTCACCCTACATGGCCGCACTCGCGATCAGGGCTACAACGGCAGCGCCAACTGGCAGTGGATTGCCCAAGTCAAGGCCGCTTTGAGCATTCCTGTCATCGCCAATGGAGATATTTTTTCCGTTGCCGCCGCCGTACACTGTTTGCAAGAAACCGCTGCAGACGGCGTCATGTGCTCCCGCGGCACCCTGGGCTATCCCTTTTTGGTTGGCGAAATCGATCATTTTCTGAAAACGGGAAAGCAACGACCTGCACCCTCCGTCATTGAGCGTCTCCAGTGTGCCCGCGAACACCTCATTATGCTGGCCGAGTACAAAGGTATCAGTGGCATTCGCCAGGCCCGCAAGCATATGACTTGGTACGCCAAAGGGTTCGACGGAGCCGCCGACCTGCGAGATCAACTGTGCCGCATTGACACCGTAGCCCAAGGCTGTGCGCTGCTAGACGATGCCATAGGTCGGTTATCCACCACCGCAAATTTACAGAACAGTTCGCTAGAGTAAAGGAACGCCGTTATACTCCAAGTTACGGAATATAGATTGGTAGATTCAGTCTATAAATCAGTTATCCACTTCGCTTGAACCGTATATGACTTCCTACGCCACCTACAGTTCTCGGGCCGACATGGGCGAATTGCGCCGCCTCAGAAGCCTGCTTCCACCTGAACTTCAGAGCTGGGTAACCGTAGAACCGGCAACGGATGTGGCCCCCCCCCTAATTACCTGCGAAGAACTGGGCAAAGATCAAGTAGAAGTACAAATTGACCTGATTAAGTGGGAGCAGTTGGCCATTGATCAACGCAACCTGCTGTTTTGGCACGAGGTGGCTCGCGTACAAAATGACACGATTCCCCGCGATGGTTGGGAAATGGCGGCCCTAGCCATTGGTCTTGGCGGCGCCGTGGGTGAGCTATGGGTCCAAGATGGCCTGCTCCTGCTGCTAGCCCTAGGCCTGTGCGGCATCTCAGGCTGGCGGCTCTACAAGCGCAATAACGCATCCAAGACGTTGCAAGAGGCCATGGACGCCGACGAAAAAGCCATCGCCCTAGCCACCCGATTTGGCTACAGCCTACCGAATGCCTACAAGAGCCTAGGCAGTGCCCTGAAAACCCTGATTGAGCAAACCCCCAAGAAAAAGCAACGCGATCGCTACATCAAGCGATTGGAAGCCCTCAAGAAGAGTGCCAATCGTGCCAAGGAACGTACTCGCATGAATCGAGGCCCCTCTCAAGCCTATTAGTGCACCGCCAAGACTAAAAGTTGGTATAAAGCCTTCACACTACTTCGCTATCTCACCATTTGCTATTTCGCGGTCTCCCACCAACCCTCATGCTTAGCGTTGACAGACCACTAGGCCATACAACCGTTTGAGCAACGTTGACTGTGCATAAGGGTATTTGCCTGGCAGCAAACAAGGTAACGATTAAGTCCCGAAAGTTCCGACATTTCATAAAGATATTCATTAGGCTATTGAGCCCCTGTTAAATTTGTTAGCGGGGGCTTAATAGTTTGACTCAAAAATCTCAGCAAAAGCACTCAGAAACGTTCTATATCGCGGAAATCAGGCGGTTTAGCCTCAACATCCGCAGTTTCCCCCAAGCCGTCCCGGGAAGCGGTTTTCTAGATTGGGGTGAGGTACCTGATGCATAAAAACTTTGTTAGTTTTGGCTAAGGGCTCATTTTTATCCTTGAATTTACGGCAAGCGCAGGTTCACTTTTTTGTAACTTCAAGGAGTGAGCAAGATTGTCTGAAGGTGTTCATATCAAGCCTTCCACATGCGAAAGATATCGCTACGCTGTTGAAGTGGTAGGCATCTGGCTAGTGTTCGTTTCTGCTGAAATCTAGAACCGTTATAAATGCGTATTCTCGTCTACTCCTACAATTACCACCCTGAACCTATTGGCATTGCTCCATTGATGACGGAGCTAGCAGAAGGATTAGTCGCAAGGGGACACGACGTGCGTGTGGTAACGGCAATGCCGAATTACCCAGAGCGCAAAATCTATCCCGACTATAGAGGCAAGCTATTTGCTGAAGAGGAACGCAACGGTGTCCGAATTCAGCGCTGCTTTGTCGCCATCCGCCCCAATCCTGGCCTAGTAACCCGCGTCTTACTAGATGGCAGCTTTTCGCTGTTGAGTCTTTTTCAAGCCCTCAAAGGTTGGCGACCAGATGTCATTCTGTCTACGAGCCCATCTTTACCGGCATCCGTTCCGGTCGCTGTGGTTAAAACCCTGTTCTCATGCCCGGTTGTTCTGAGTTTACAGGATATTTTGCCGGAAGCGGCCGTGCAAACTGGCCTAATCACCAATAAGGTTGCTATCCGAGCCTTTGAGCTGCTAGAAAAATTTGCTTACGCCAGCGTCGACCGCATCGCAGTCATTACCCCATCCTTTGCAGAAAACCTGCTGAATAAGGGTGTCTTCTCCAAGAAAATGCAGTGCATTTCCAACTGGGTGGATGTCAACTTCATCCGGCCACAGTCTAAGACTGATAATGACTTTCGCAACAAACACAATCTGCAGGACAAGTTTGTTGTTCTTTACTCTGGCAATATTGCCCGAACCCAGGGCGTCAGAACCATCGTTCGGGCGGCTGAACAGCTCAAGACTCAGCCCAACATCCAGTTTGTAATTGTTGGCGAGGAACGCCAACTGGCCGACTTAGATCAGCTCAAGCAAGAGTTAGGCGTCACTAACCTGACACTGCTGCCCTTTGCGCCACGCAAGGAGCTGCCAGACATGCTGGCAGCAGCAGATGTTTCACTGATCATGCAGAAGAAAAACGTCGTTGGCTTCAATATGCCGTCCAAAACGATGGTACTCATGGCTAGCGGCCGCCCGATCATTGCGTCGGTGCCCCGCGATGGTGCTCCAGCCCGGGCCATTCGTGATAGCCGCGGCGGAATTGTCACCCCGCCCGAACACCCATCACTACTGGCCAAGGCTATCCTAAATCTCAGCAAGGACCCCGAGCGAGCTGAAGCAATGGGCCGCCTAGGTCGTCAGTATGCAGTTGAGAACTACTCCTTCGAGCAGGCCTTGGAATCCTACGAAGGGTTACTCAAGAGCTTAGTCGTTGCACCTGTCAGCAAGCGTCTTACACCTGCCGATCGCCCACCCATCGGTGCCGTAGAGAAGGCCACGGGCCTTTAAATCAGCCGCCAGTCATAGGGCTAAGCTATTTGCACTCATTCGGTGGGTTGAGGCATTGCCCAGCCCTGAAAGCCTTGTAGCAGGTAAAATGGCAGGCGCATGATATATAGCGCTCGCCACTTTGCTTAGGGCAGTTCTAGCTGTGAAACCCTTGATATTGGAACCAAGTGGCAGGTCGTCGCGCGCGAAGCTTTGTGGCGACGGCTATATGACACATCATTTCCCCAGGGCACTATTCATCAGCATTGAGTGCCTCAAGTAGCTGACCAAGCTCTGTCTGAGCTTTTCCATAGGCCTCCCAGTCACCGGACTGCAAGGCAGCCTGACTGGCTTCATAGGCTTTTAGAGCAGCCTCAATTTGCTGATTTCGATTCGCTGACACAACCGACGCTGTCGCCTCAGAGGGTTCTGGTGACAGTGTTTCGGATGCAACAGGCTGAGCGGCTTCGGGAGCCGCTTCTCCAAAAATTTGATTCAAAGCTTCCTCTAGCGTCGTTTCCATCACGATCGCATCGTTGTAGGACACAATGACCCGTCGCAGTTCAGGTATACCGCCACTGCTGCCCTCACCAGCACTCCGAGCCTGTAGATAGATCGGCTCAACGTACAACAGCGACTGATCAACCGGAATCACTAACAGATCTCCGCGAAAGACCTCTGATCCCTCCTGGTTCCATAGCGTCAGCTGTTGAGAAATCTCTGGATCTTGATCAATGCGGGTATCAATCTGTCTGGGGCCATAGATTAGCGCCTGGCGCGAAAACTCGTACAGCACCAGATCGCCATAGGTCTCACCATCACAGCGAGCCGCCATCCAAGCCACCATATTGTTCTTGCCAACGGGGGTATAGGGCAAAATCAGCAAAAACTCTTCAACGTCACTGCCGGGCAGCTTCATGATCACGTAGTACGGCTCCACCACTTCAGCATTTTCTTCTCGAGAGACCTGAGTCGGAAAGGCCCATAGGTCCTCCTGGTTATAGAACACCTCAGGACGCTGGATATGGTAAGCCAAGTACATTTGCGCCTGAATCTTGAAAAGATTCAACGGATAGCGAAAATGTGCCTTAAGCTGAGCTGAGGCACTGTCCATCGGCGTGAACAAACTTGGAAAAATACGCTGGTAGGCAGCAAGAATGGGATCATCCGCATCGGCGACGTAGAGTGTTACGGACCCGTCATAGGCATCGACGACCACCTTCACAGCATCACGAATATAGTTCGTTCCCGTGTTGGCAATACGGCGCACCGCATCGTTAAACTGGCTGCCACCACTCCCACTACGCCGTAGCGGCTGGGAATAGGGATATCGATTGCTGGTGGTGTAGGCATCGACAATCCACTGCATACGCCCATCGATCAAAGCCAGGTAGGGATCACTGTCAAGGGACAGGAAAGGCGCAAGTTGAGCAACGCGATTGCGAATTGACCGATGGTACTGAATTCGAGACTCGTCCGTCACATAGCTCGATAAGAAGAGTGGTGTTGCGCCAAAATCATAGGCGTAGGCCAACCGCCGCAAGCCTGCCAGGGGAACACCACCAGAGCCCGTATAGGCATAGCTAGCGTTTTCATCCCCCAGGGGATAGTCAAACTCGGGTTGTCGAGTGCCGGTGACAATATAGCTGGAGGTCTCTTCTCCGTAGTAAATGCGAGGCTGATCGATGGCAATATCGACACTGGTCTGAGGCGGCAGATCTTTAATCCAAAGCTGGGGCAGCCCCTCCCGAGTCACCTGATTCACCGGACTCATCGCCAGACCATAGCCATGGGTATAAATCAAATGCTGATTGACCCAGGTTTGAGCCGTTTCCGGTAGCGCTTGAGTGCGTAGCTCACGCGGGGAAAGCATGACCTGGCGGTAGTCCCCATCGACCGTGTAGCGATCAATATCGACATCTCGAAAGCGGTAGTAGGGCCGCAGGGTTTGCAGACTACTGTAAGTCGTCCGAAGGGGACGGTAGTCCCATAGGCGAATATTGTCGAAGGTCGCTCGGTTAGCGTCTAGGGAGGCTCGCGTCAGCCCTGCTTCCACAGCGAAATTGTCCTGCTGCACGGTATCGAGACCGTAGGCCGCACGGGTAAAGGCAATACTGTGCTCGATGTACGGGGTTTCTTTCTCCAGTTCAGTGGGTTCTACCACAAAGTTTTGTTGAAACCAGGGATAAAGCCCCGCCAAGACCACCGCCGCAACGGCATAAACGCCAATAGCAGCCAGCGGCAGCGAAAACCCACCCCGCCACACTGAGGCGAGGAAAAGTAGACCCACCACCACGGTGATAAACCCAAGAATGCCATAGGCTGCTAGGCGTGCATTGACATCGGTATAGCCCGCGCCGTAGACCACGCCCGTGGGTGAGTACAACAGCTCGTAACGCGCCACCCAGAACCCCAAGGCAGCCACCACTGCCAACACCGCCAGCAAAACACACAGGTGAGTTTTGACCTCCCCGGTCAAAAAGTATTTCCACCCCCGCTCCGGGCGAATTTCTCCCTTGAGGGCATAGATCACTACAGCAACAATTAGCGACCAAATCAGCAGCTCTAACGCACCGTTACGGAGCATCTCGTAGAGCGGCAACTGAAACACATAGAAGCTAATATCCCGACCATAGAGCGGGTCAGCCGTACCGAAGGGCACTGGATTGAGAAACTTGAGCACGGCTTCCCAATGGGTCACGCCGCTGACGGCAGCCCCCACCGAAAGCAGGGTGATCAGGGCCAAGCTGACGCCGCGCACCAGAGCCGGTAAATAGGGATCCCATTCTCGGTTTTGGCTAACGGTCATTAGCCGATGGCGGGTCAGGTACTGGGCAATACGATAGTTCACGTAGAGCACGCTCCACCAAGCCAAAAAGCCGAGGATTGCGATCGCACCTTGCCAGCGCAGCCGTGTCCAGAATACGGAGTCATAGCCCACCGACTGAAACCACCAGGACTCCGTCAAGAGATGGACTAGCGTTTCTGAAAACAAAAAGATTAGCAGAACCGCTGCAAGCAAAATCAGCCAGCGGAACCGAACAGCGGTTTTAGCCATGGACGCTCAATAACTCGAAAGCGCAGCAGTGATAACGGGGCAGTGATAGCAGGGCAGTGATAGCAGGGCAGTGATTACAGATCCTAGCGTTTTGTCGCAGCCGTCGAAGTCTTTGACCTTGGCCCGCAAAGAACTGATACATCTGTTAGAAATAAGCCATCACGTTCCTATGCTCCAGTCGCTGCAAATCGACGCACTACGGGTCGAAGTGTACGCCACTTCGGCCGACCTTGATACCGCAGCGGCAACCGCTGTCAGTCGGACCCTACAGACCGTTACCCAGCAGCGTGTTGCAACGGTGATCTTCGCCACAGGCAACACCCCCTTAGGCCTACTACAGCACCTGCGCAACCGACAAGCTGAGGTGAACTGGTCCCAGGTAGTGGGGCTACATCTGGATGAATATCTAGGGATTGAGCCCCAACATCCCGCCAGCTTTCAACGCTATCTCCACGACCAAATTGGTGACGTATTACCGTTTAAAGCGTTCTACTACCTTGATAGTCAGGCATGGGAGCCCGTTACAGAGTGCGATCGCTACACTCAGTTGCTCAAGTCCCATCCCCCAGACCTCTGTCTGTTAGGTGTTGGCAACAATGGTCATCTGGCCTTTAACGACCCTCGCGTTGCCAGCATGACAGACAATCGCTGGGTCAAGCTCGTACAACTCGACAGCCAAAACCGACAGCAGCAGTTTCAGACCGGGCATTTTGCCCGCTACGCACAGGTCCCCCACTACGCCTACACCCTGACGCTACCAGCCATCTTTGCGGCACAACAGCGTCTGTGCCTAGCCAAAGGCGCCGCCAAGGCCCATGTTGTTAACCGACTACTACACGACCCGATTGGCCCAGACTGTCCCGCCAGCTTCCTCAGAACACGACCAGGCAGCCGCCTGATGTTAGATGCGGCAGCAGCGGCCAAGCTGTAAAGTCGGTGGCCGTCGTTATGCAGCCGAAGGACAGTCTCAACGCGACATAGCGCCCACAACTTTGTCGAGGACATTTCTGGCGCTCAAGTGCCTGATATTGGAGCCCAGGCGAGAGCTATATGTTGAGAGGGGAAGCGCTAGACCGCTTGTCCTAAGGAGATGGCGAAGACTATCAAATGGCGACGATTATATACCCCCACATATATACCCCCACAAAAACGAGCGGCGGCCTGCTCAGTGCAGGGCCGCCGCTCGTCTGTAGTGTATTCGGTTGGGTCTACACGGGGTTAGCGCAACACAACGCCAGGGCCTACATCATGCCCATGCCGCCCATGCCGCCCATGCCGCCCATGCCGCCCATGCCGCCCATACCGCCCATGCCACCATCAGCCGGCATCGGGGGTTCTGGTTCAGGCTTCTCAACCACAAGGGCTTCGGTCGTCAGCACCATACCGGCAACAGAGGCTGCATCCTGTAGCGCCGAACGCACCACCTTAGCGGGATCCACAATACCGCTCGAGATCAGGTCTTCGAATTCGCCGGTTAGCGCGTTGTAGCCCTGGTTGAAATCTAAACCACGGGCCTTCTCAACGATAACGGAGCCTTCAGCACCGGCATTGTCTGCAATCTGGCGCAGGGGCGCTTCCACTGCCCGCTTAACGATTTCGACACCGGTTTTCTCCTCAATGTCCGACAGGCTGTCGATCAGGCTGTCGAGCTTGTTGGACAAATGCAGCAGGGTAATGCCCCCACCAGGGACGATGCCTTCAGCAACAGCGGCCTTCGTTGCACTGAGCGCGTCTTCAATACGCAGCTTGCGGTCCTTTAGTTCAGTTTCGGTTGCCGCACCGACCTTGATCACAGCAACACCGCCCGCTAACTTAGCTAAGCGCTCGGACAGTTTCTCGGTGTCGTACTCCGAATCTGTCTCATCAAGCTGCTTGCGAATCTGACCGATGCGCTTATCGATGTCAGCCTTATTACCGCTTTCCGACACGATCGTCGTGGTGTCTTTGGTGATGGTAATTTTACGAGCAGTGCCCAGCATTTCTAGCGTAGCCATCTCCAGACTTAGGCCAACTTCTTCAGAAATGACCTGCCCGCCCGTGAGCACAGCAATGTCCTGGAGCATGGCCTTACGGCGTTCACCAAAGCCCGGCGCCTTAACTGCCGCACCATTAAGGACACCACGGGCCTTATTGACGACTAGCGTCGCCAGAGCTTCACCTTCAACGTCTTCAGCAATCACGACAAAGGGCTGACCGTCACGGGCAATTTTTTCCAGTACCGGCACCAGATCTTGGATAGAGCTGATTTTCTTGTCGGTGATCAGCAGGCGAGCATTATCGAGCTCAGCCACCATCCGCTCTTGGTCGGTCACAAAGTAGGGCGACATGTAACCCCGGTCAATCTGCATCCCCTCAACCACCTCAAGTTCGGTGCTAAGGGACTTGGATTCCTCAACGGTGATGACACCATCTTTGGTGACCTTGTCCATCGCCTCAGAAATCATGCTGCCGACGGTCTCGTCGCTGCCTGCCGAAACGGTAGCAACCTGGGCAATGGCATTGCCTTCAACGGGCTTAGCCGCCGCCTCAATCTCGCGGACCAGTGCGTTAACGGCCTTTTCGATACCGCGCCGCAGGCTCACAGGATTAGCCCCAGCAGCGACGTTCTTCAGCCCTTCGCGAATCATGGCCTGGGCCAATACCGTTGCGGTGGTGGTCCCATCACCGGCCAGATCCTTAGTTTTGGAGGCGACCTCTTGAATTAAGCGAGCCCCCGTATTCTCATAGGGGTCGGACAGCTCAATTTCCTTTGCAATCGTGATACCGTCGTTGACGATCTGCGGTGCGCCAAATTTTTTCTCCAGCACCACATTCCGGCCCCGTGGGCCTAGGGTGATTTTGACCGCATCGGCCAAGGCGTTAACGCCCCGTTCCAGCGCCTGCCGCGACTTTTCGTCGAATGCAACCAGTTTTGCCATGATCAGCTCGTCTAGCTCTGTAAATAATAAAGACTTGGGTTAAAGCAGCAATACAGTGTCGTATTGCACTTTGAACCGTAAGGTTAGCACTCCGACATGCAGAGTGCTAATTAAGATTAGCGTTGGAGTGTAACGGATCTAAGGTACGGATGACCGATCCTACCGATAGATCGCTCCCCTAAGACCTTCGCCCTGGGGCCGTACCGGTGCTCTAACGATGTCCTAGGCGCCTACAATCCTTTAACCAACCTTAAAGTCAGCCCGATTTGAACGACATCGAACTTGCCTCCGGCTAGAGTGATAACAGGCTTGCCCCCTTGGAACGAACTGCGACACCAATGGACGCTTTAGTTTAGAGCGCAAGTTCTGTGCAGCAGTGCGTGACAGTTGAGCCTAGTGCAAGCCGCATGGCTTGGCCTGAAATATCGCCATTTTGCTGTAAAATCAACGAATTTAGCCCATAAATAGAACTTAAGCCCAGTTGCTCGCAGAATATGGCCAATACAATAGGTGCCACATTTTTGTTAGCCGACACATTTCGGTCAATGCTTTAACCGCCAATAGCGCGGGTCGTTTAACGCTAAACACGATGTTAAACACGGTGAACGTCCCATTGAATCACAGCTGTACAACTGGGTGCTGCTCTTACTGGAACATTGCATCGGAAGCATCACGCAGAGACAGTTGAATATCACTTCTGAATATCACGTCCATCATTTTGCGTGCTTCTTCTTCTTTAAGAGGCGGCTCAAGTCCCGCGACAGCCAAAACGCTAAATCGTTCGCTTTTGCATACGGCTCTGTAAGATTTGTAAGGTTTGTGTCCCTGTATCTGTTTCCTTCCCACTGTTATTTATGA
>JBCBOC010000263.1:0-5857 GCA_039821475.1 Cyanobacteria bacterium J06632_22
CGAGTTGAACCCTGATTCATGCCCATTGTCCTAAATAAGGTTTGTCCGAACGAGCTGGGATGATCGGGGCCTTTGCCCATTTGGCATGCCCTAGGCCTGGCTCAGTCAGTCCATCCACAAGCAGCGGGTCTGGACGGCAGTGCCAGACCCGCGTCAACCCTGCGACCTATTTGACGTCGGCAAAGGTAAATAAGTGTCAAGTTCCCATCCATTCTCGCTGATCGATCGGCAATTCCGCAAAAACTGTGGAACCTTCGTAGAATTTTCATGGTGAACCCTGTCACTATTCGGGCGGTGATGCAGATGTGTCGCCCCGGGTCTGACGGGCTTGCAAGGGTGATAAGGAGGGACCGAGACGATGACAGTACAGCGCGTGTTAGTGACCGGTGCAACCGGCGGAGTCGGACAGTTAGCCGTTGCCGAACTGCTTCAACAGGACTACACGGTACGGGTCTTGACTCGACGATTAGATAAGGCCAAACGGTTATTTGAGGGCCGTACGGAAATTGCGGTGGGTGACCTTCGCCAGCCAGAAACTCTGACGGACGCTGTCAAATCGGTTGATGCGATCCTGTGCTGCACGGGGACCACAGCCTTTCCGTCCGATCGGTGGGCCTTTGATCCGCCCGCTTCGCCCTTGGCATCCCTTAGCTTTTGGAGCCGGGTGTACCTGGATGCTGACTACCGCCAAGCGCAGGCCAAAAATACGCCCGCCGATGTGGATGCGATGGGCGTGGCCCATTTGGTGGCTGCTGCGCCCCCAGATTTGCAGCGCTTTGTGTTTGTGTCCTCCTGTGGCGTCGAGCGTCGGCAAAGCTTCCCGTTTAACCTGCTCAATGCCTTTGGGGTGCTAGATGCCAAGGTCAAGGGCGAGGCTAGCATCCGTCAATCGGGGCTGCCTTACACCATTGTGCGTCCGGCCCGCCTGATTGATGGGCCCTTTACCTCCTACGACCTCAATACGCTGATGCAGGCCACCACCCGGGGAACCCAGGGCGTCCAACTGGGGCAGGGGGATCGTCTTAATGGACAGACGAGCCGTATTGACGTTGCGGCAGCGTGTGTCGCTTGTCTGCAGGCACCCCAAACGATCAACCAAACCTTCGAACTGATTAATACAGGGCCGAGGCCACCCAAAGTTGAGTGGGGTAATCTGTTTTCAGATCTGTTTCCACGGGGTGAGCGCAAGAATTGAGTTACGGTTTGAGTGACGGTCACGACCGTACTTCAACCTGGGCCACTGCTAGACGGGGTGTTTCCCTGGGCGAGCGAACGGTTTTAGGCTGGGTGTGGTTGATCGCTCTGGTGCATCGCTCTGGTGACTTTACTGGCGCCGCCGAGTGGGGCGATTCCCGTGAGCATGAAGCGCTCCGTGACCGCAACCCGGCTTAACCTGGTCGCAGATTGCGACAGGACCTCGGTTCAGGAGGTTGGTAGGTGTTATCTGTGTGGCAGACATCTCCGTTTCCGGTGTCCTATAGCAGTCGATAGGGGGATAGCCGCCTACGACAGATCCGGTCTACTCACAAACTCCGATGACAAATTCTAACGGGTCGATGTCTGACGTATTGCGCCAAAAGTTACCTGAATACCGCGTTCAAGACGATTTTGGAACGCTCTTCGAGCGAGCGTTAGATGGCATTTTTCAAACCGATATTCAGGGATATTATCTGAGGGTTAATCCAGCCCTGGCCAGAATTTACGGCTATGAGTCTACGGAGGCGCTGCTGACGGCGCAGCCCATTGCCAAAGGCCAGTTTTATGTCAACCCAGACCAGCGTCAGATCATCCTGAGTCGGGTGCAGTCCGAGGGCTACGTTACCAATTTGGAGTTTCAGGCCTATCGGCGAGACGGCACCGTGATCTGGCTGGCTGAGAGCTGTTGGGCGTTGTACGACAGTGAGGGGCAGCTCTCGTGCTACGAAGGGTTTATCAAGGACATTAGCGATCGCAAGGCCACCGAAGCAGCCCTGCGATATAGCGAACAGCAGAGTCAAGCCATTGTTACTGCGATTCCCGACATTATGTTTCGCGTCAGTCGCGACGGCATTTATTTGGGCTTTGTCAGTACCAACTACTTTTCGGATCTGTTACCGGAGGATTACCAGCCGGTGGGTCAACCCCTCTCTCAAAATATTCCTGCTGATGTTGCTGCCCGTCACCAGCAGCATCTGATCAAGGCCCTCGACACCAATACGATCCAAATCTATAACCAACATATTGAGGTGGACGGGCGCTGGCAGCATGAAGAGGTACGGGTGGTGCCGATTCACGAAAATGAGGTGTTGTTTATTATTCGCGATATCACTCAGCAAAAGCAGACTGAGGCGGATCTGCGTGAGCGTAACCAAGAACTCAAAAAGGCCCTACAACAGCTTCAACAGGCCCAGGACGATTTGATCCAGGCGGACAAAATGGTCGTGCTTGGGCAGCTGATTGCGGGCATTGCCCACGAGGTTAACACGCCCCTAGGGGCAATTCAGGCGGCCAGTGGCAACGCTATCAGCGGCTTAGAATCTGCTCTACCCAAGTTACCTGAGCTGATCGAACAGGTGGAGTCCCAGCAGTATGCCTTGGTCTTTCAGCTCATTGACGATGCGCTACAGGTGTCTCCGGAGTTCACGGCCCGAGAAAAGCGTCAGCAGCGCCGGGCGATTACAAAACAGCTTGAGGCGAATAGCATTGACAATGCTAGAAGTATTGCCGATACGCTAGTCGATATGGGTATCTCAACGACAATTGAGCCCTATCTACCGCTGTTAAACAGTCCAAATAGTTTGTTTATTGTTGATCTGGCGTACGACTTGGTGCGCATTAAAAGCAACAGCCAAACGATTCAGCTGGCGGTGGAAAAGGCGTCGAATGTGGTCAAGGCACTTAAGAATTTTGCCCATCAAGACCATACCGGGAAAAAGACGGTGGTGCCGGTAGTGGATGGGATTGAGACGGTGCTGACGCTTTACCACAACCAGCTTAAGCATGGCATTGAGCTGACGCGCCATTACGACCCGCTGCCGCCGATTCCCTGTTACCCCGACGAGCTGAGTCAGATTTGGACGAATCTGTTACAAAATTCGATTCAGGCCTTGGGCGGCCGTGGCAAGATTACGGTCACCGTTCAACAGCAACCCGCTCAGACAGCGCCGCAGCGTTCGGGCGGGTTCGTGACTGGGGACTGTATTGTGGTGTCGATCGCCGATAACGGACCCGGCATTCCTAAGGCGCTGCAATCCCGTGTGTTTGACCCATTTTTTACCACCAAGCCCATTGGCGAAGGGACGGGGCTAGGACTCAATATCAGCCGTAAAATAGCGGAAAAGCACGGTGGTTGGATTACCCTAAGCAGTGAACCGGGACAGACTTGTTTTGAAATCTGGCTACCCATGGAGGAATTGTCTCTTGCCCAGTAAAGGAATTCTTTGTGTTGACGATGAGGTGTCGATTCTCGATAGTCTCAAGGAGCAGTTGAAGCGACAGTTTGGGACTCAATTTTTCTATGAGGTGGCCACCAGTGCCGATGAAGCCCTGGAGGTGCTGGAGGAACTCGAAGAAGACCCGGTCGAAATTCTGATTATCGTGTCAGACTGCCTGATGCCGGGGATGAATGGTGATGAGCTTTTGGCAATGGTTCACCAAAAATATCCCAAGATTGTCAAGGTCATGTTGACGGGGCAAGCCGATGCGGCGGCTATTGAGCACGCTCGCCAGGCGGCTAACCTGCATCGGTGCCTGTATAAACCCTGGACGGAAGCTGAACTGATCGAGACTATTACGTCCGGCCTGGGGGAGGACTAAACCGATGACAACCCTGGGCATTATTTGCGTTGATGACGAAGGGGTGGTGCTTGAAAGCTTAAAGGAACAGCTTAAGCGGAGCCTGCCGCCGGATCAAAACTGTCTCATTGAAGTGGCTGATACTGGTGAAGAGGCCTTGGACATTATTGAGGAGCTGCAGGAAGACAATATCGATGTTGCCCTGGTGATCTCCGATCAGATTATGCCGGGTATGAAGGGGGATGAGCTGTTGGTGCAGATCCACGGCCGTTACCCAGAGATTTTAAAAATTTTGCTGACGGGACAAGCCAATGCTGAGGCGGTTGGCCATGCGGTGAATGAAGCCAACCTCTATCGCTACATTGCCAAACCCTGGGATGAGGTGGATCTGGCGCTGACGGTGACAGAGGCGCTGCGGCGCTACCAGCAGGAGCTGCGGCTTGCGGCTCAAAATCAGGAACTGCGCCAGGTGAATCGTGAACTGGCGGAGCTCAATACGTCTTTGGAGGATAAAGTCCGGGACCGCACGTTGGCTCTAGAGCAGGCCAACGTGCAACTACAGGAGGCCAAGACGGCGGCTGAGGCCGCCAACCATTCTAAGAGCGCTTTTTTGGCGAGTATGAGCCATGAACTGCGGACGCCACTGAACGCCATTTTGGGATTTAGCCAGATCCTCTGCAAAGATGCCACCCTAAATGCCGATCAGCAGAGTCAGCTGGCCATCATCAACCGCAGTGGGGAGCATTTGCTGCACTTGATTAACGACGTGCTGGAAATGTCGAAGATTGAGGCAGGCAAGATGACGCTGAATGTCGATACGGTGCAGCTTCCTGATCTGTTGGATGACCTACAGGCCATGCTAGGCCTGAAGGCCCAGGCTAAGGGCATTGGCCTAGTGGTGGAGCGGGGCAGGGCTTTGCCCGACTACGTGGAGGCGGACCCTAATAAGCTGCGGCAGATTTTGATTAACCTACTGGGGAACGCGGTGAAGTTTACCCAGCGAGGTCAGGTGCGACTGGCGGTGACCTGTGTCCCCGCTGTTGGTGAGCAACAGCGGTTTACCTTTTCTGTGGAAGATACAGGGGCGGGTATCGCCGCGGATGAATTGAACCGGGTGTTTGAGGCGTTCACCCAGACAGAAACGGGGCGGCGGTCCCACAAGGGGACCGGACTGGGACTGGCGATTAGCTACCGGCTGGTGCAGCTGATGGGGGGCATGCTGTCGGTTGACAGTACGGTGGGGCAGGGCAGTCGGTTTTGGTTTGAGATTCCGCTGCGGGTGATGCAGCCTAGTCAGCTGCCGGAGTCTGAGGCGACGGTAGTGGCGTTGGCGGCGGGGCAGCCAGCCTACCGGGTCTTGGTGGTGGACGATGTGGCGGATTTACGATTGCTGTTGACGCGAATTCTCGGTTCGGTGGGGTTTGAGGTGCGCGAGGCGGAGAATGGGGAAGGTGCGATCGCAACCTGGCAAACCTGGCAGCCCCACCTGATTTTGATGGATTTACAAATGCCGATCATGGACGGTGAAACGGCAACGCGCCGGATTCGCGCCCTAGAGAAGACCCAGGCTGACCGGCTGGTGCCCAAAATTATTGCGGTTTCAGCCGGTGTGTTCGATGAATCGCGCCAATCGGTCCTCGCAGCAGGATGCGATGCGCTGTTGCTTAAACCGTTCACCGAGGCCGACCTGTTTCGCACCATCGCCGACTATCTGCCCGTTCGCTATCGCTACGAGTCACCCACAGATGCGCTGGTGAAGGCGGCGGCATCTGTGGCCAATACCGTGACAGCGCCTGGCAATATGCAGGAAACCCTGACAATTCTGCAGTCTACGATGCCCTCTGCCTGGATCGCGGATTTTTATCAGTCGGTTTCTGCCTTAGACTCGGAAAGGTGTCTAGGACTACTGGAGCAGCTTCCTGATGAGTTAGCGGGTGTCCGTCAATCACTCTGCGAACAAATCAGTGACTTTCGCTTTGATATCCTAATTGAACTGCTCAAACCCGCCTTTTCCTAAAGTTTCCGCCACCTTCTGACCGTCTATGACCGATATCGACTCCAGTGCCGGTACGCTGGTGCCCCC
>JBCBOC010000293.1:0-5535 GCA_039821475.1 Cyanobacteria bacterium J06632_22
AGTAGCGTTTGGCCTTAAGCCCCTTTGACGTAAAGACGTTCGACTATTTCACGATTTCACTACCGCTTTATTTCACGGCCATCGCCGACCCTGATTCGACAGACCACTAGGGCTGTCGGAGGATTAGGCGAAAGTGTGCTTGATGGTGGTTCTGAACCGGCGATGTTGCGGATAGCAGACATTGCCGGTTCAGAACTAGATATTGTAAAGTCGCGCGACTCGCTTATATTCCCAGTCGCTGGTATACCTTATCTAAATTCCTTAGCTGATAGTCGGGGCTAAAGGCGGCCTCAACTTCTTCGGGCGAAAGTTGTTCTTGGACCTTAGGATCTGCCAGGAGGTTTTGCTTAAAGTTTCCGCCTTCGGTATTCCAGGCTGCATGGGCATTGGTCTGAACAATTTTGTAGGCGTCTTCGCGGCTCATGCCTTTATCCACCAGCGTGAGCAGTACCCGTTGACTAAAGACAACACCGCCGTACAGGTTCATGTTGCGCTTCATATTTTCAGGGTAGACCAGCAGGTTTTTCACGAGACCTGTGATTTCTACCAACATGAAATGCATTAGGATGCAGCTATCAGGAAAGATCACCCGCTCGACGGAACTGTGAGAAATATCGCGCTCGTGCCATAGGGACACATTTTCTAGGGCTGCCATGGCATTGGTTCGGATGATGCGGGCTAGGCCCGTGAGTCGTTCCGATTTAATCGGGTTACGCTTGTGGGGCATGGCCGAAGACCCTTTTTGCCCCTTAGAGAAAAATTCCTCGACCTCCAACACGTCTGTCCGCTGTAGGTTGCGGATCTCGACGGCAAACCGCTCAATCGACGCTGCCACACCCGCTAAGCTACACATAAACTCCGCGTGGACATCGCGCGAGATCACCTGGGTGGAGGCGGTATCGGGATTGAGGCCCAGTTTCTGGCAGGTTAGGGCTTCAATTTCTGGATCGATGTTGGCGTAGGTGCCCACTGCGCCAGAAATTTGCCCCACGGCAATTTCACTCTGAATGCGCGTGAGGCGCTCCCGGTGGCGTAACATTTCGGCTAGCCAACCCGCCAGCTTAAAGCCAAAGGTCATCGGCTCGGCATGGATGCCATGGGAGCGGCCAATCATCACCGTGTCTCGGTGTTCCTGGGCCTTGTAGCGAATGGCCTGAATCAGCTGTTCAAGCTGTCGCATAATCACCTGATGGCTGGCGACAATTTGCAGGGATAGGGCGGTGTCCAGGACATCGGAACTGGTCATACCCAGGTGAATGTAGCGTCCGGCCTCGCCAACATACTCGTTGACGTTGGTTAGAAACGCAATCACATCGTGGCGGACTTCCGCTTCAATTTCTAGGATGCGGGCCACATCAAAATTTGCTTTCGCCTTGATCTCTTCCACCGCGTCTGCAGGGATCCGCCCGAGCTCTGCCTGGGCCTCGCAAACGGCAATCTCAACCTG
The DNA here is from genome assembly GCA_039821475.1 of Cyanobacteria bacterium J06632_22. GTDB lineage: Bacteria > Cyanobacteriota > Cyanobacteriia > Phormidesmidales > Phormidesmidaceae > CAWUKV01. Next base: position 1,448 of record JBCBOC010000293.1, read on the forward strand.
TAGCCAGGTCTTGAATTTGTATTCGTCGGTCCAGAGTTGGCCCATCTCGGGCAGGGTGTAGCGTTCGATCAAGGCTCGTATTGCACGATACAACCGCGATATTATACCGCCTATTCTGGAGGGCGTTCTCAGATGGACGACTCAGACAGCTGCGCGGCAGGGATTAATCTCTCACCCGTTGGGGCACCTGAACCGTTGAAAAAGACTGCAAAAACGCCCAGGACAGGCGGGTTGCCAGCACAGCTAAAACGATGCTGCCAAACAGTGCGATCGCAGTGTGAGGGATATGCAGCCCGATCAACACTAGGCTTACGACCAGGAGGGCAATCAGCGTCAGATCCATCGTGTCCTCCGTTTCAGAAGAAAGAGAATAAACAATTTTCAGTCCAGGCGCGGAATCAAGCCCATGCGCACAAAATGAGCTTCTGGTGGGCGATCCCCGCGGGTTGTACGCCTATGATAGGCAGGATTTTTAGTCAGCAACCTCTGACGCCAGAAAGCTTATTACGGCGTAATTTCAATGTTAAGAAGAAAAAATAATCGCGGTTTTTAGTCAGCGGGCTTGGGGTTTGCTCGACCGACCTGCCGATAGAAACACTACCGCAGTCGAAAAATTCGGAAAGGCATCAAAAAAGGCATCTCAGAGACAGCACCATAGAACTCACTTCTAGATTCAAAACAGAGTCTTTAGATTGTCAAGGGCCCGCTTTGGGCCTGCCTACAATGGGAGCTGCCCCGCCTAAGAAGAGATATATAGAGGATTTCCTGCATGGCCAGCTTACTTGATCAGCTTCGTGAGATGACGGTCGTCGTTGCCGATACGGGAGACATTCAAGCGATTGAAAAATTTGAACCGCGGGATGCCACCACCAACCCTTCGCTGATTACAGCGGCCGCGCAGATGCCTCAGTATCAAAGCATTGTAGATGAAACGCTGCTACAGGCTAAGACCGATGCGGGCTTAGGGGCCAGCGAGCAAGAGATTGCCAACTTGGCCTTTCAACGTCTGGCCGTGGCCTTTGGTAAGAAGATTCTAGAAATTATCCCCGGTCGGGTGTCAACTGAGGTAGATGCGCGACTGTCTTACGACACTGAGGCGACGGTTGAAACCGCCCGCGAAATTATTGCCCAATACGCGGCCGCCGGCATTGATAAAGCGCGCATTTTGATTAAGATTGCCTCTACCTGGGAGGGCATTCGTGCGGCTGAAATTCTTGAAAAAGAAGGCATCCACTGTAACTTGACGCTGCTGTTTGGTCTGCACCAGGCGATTGCCTGTGCCGAGGCTAAGGTGACGCTGATCTCTCCCTTTGTCGGGCGGATTCTGGACTGGTACAAGAAGGAAACCGGCAAAGAAGCCTATGCGCCAGCTGAAGATCCCGGTGTGCAGTCCGTCACGGAAATCTACAACTACTACAAAAAGTTTGGCTACGGCACTGAAATCATGGGTGCTAGCTTCCGCAATACTGGCGAGTTAACTGAGTTGGCGGGCTGTGACCTGCTGACGATTTCTCCGAAGCTCTTGGCCCAGTTGGATGCGGCCCAAGGGGATCTGCCCCGTAAACTCTCTCCGGACAATGCGGCTAGCGTTGAGGTGGAGAAAATTACTATCGATAAGGCCACCTTTGACAAAATGCATGACGAGGATCGGATGGCCTCTGAAAAGCTGGATGAGGGCATTAAGGGCTTTACCAAGGCTCTGGAAGCGCTGGAAGGCCTGCTGACTGACCGATTGGGCAAACTCGGTGGGTTAGAGGATGTCTGTAGCGCTGCAGACGAGGTCTTTAAGGCCTACGATCTAGACGGTGACGGCTTTATTACCCGTGAGGAATGGCTGGGATCCGATCTGGTTTTTGATGCCCTGGACATTGACCATGACGGCAAGATTACCCCGGCGGAGATGGGCGCTGGCTTAGGGGGCGCGTGTCAGTTGGTCAATGCCTAATGCCCATCAAAGACCAAAGTGAGGGCGGAGATAAGCCCATAGTCCCCAGCGCGTAAATCCTGAGGGTTGTGCGTCGGCGCTTGCTGATGTCAGTGTGCTGTAAGCGCCACGGGGTACTTCGCGCGGTGATGTTATGGCTGCCGTCACTTGGCTTCTAAGAAAATGGCCCAATAGGCGTATTTTCTTCCAGGGTTAACCCAGCGCACCGTGTTGGAACAAGCGCTTAGGACCGTCTCTGACGCTCAAATACCTCAAATACTAAGTATGGTCGCCAATTGGCCGCCGTCGCGCACAAACCCCAAAAAAGGGCCTTTGTGGCGACGGCGATACCGAGCGGTTACGAGCCCTTTTCTCGAGCCCTTTTCTTTAGAAGATGCTCGGGCTACATCAACCCTTCGACGGCCATCCCATTTCACGGCCGTAGCATTGGGCGCTTTCCCTCGATGGCAAAGACTGAGCGAGAAAAAATGCTGGCAGACGAGCCCTATCTGGCGACTGACCCTGAGTTGGTTTGCCTGCATAGGCGGGCTCAGCGGCTTTTAGCCCGTTTGAATGGGATGAATCCTGACCAGCCCGCGCAGCGTCAAGAAGCGATTCAGGCGCTGTTGGGGCGAGCGGGCCAAAACGCTGAGATTAAGCCGACGTTTCGCTGTGACTATGGGTGTCACATCTTTGCCGGAGACAATTTATATATCAACTACGACTGCACCATTCTGGATTGCAACACGGTGACCCTGGGTAACGACGTAATGATGGCGCCTGGCGTGCACATTTACACGGCCTACCACCCTACCGATCCGGGCGTCAGGCGGTCCGGCTTGGAGATGGCCGCGCCGGTTGTCATTGGCAACAACGTTTGGCTTGGCGGTCGGCGATCATCTGTGCGGGCGTAACCATTGGCGAGAATACGACTGTCGGGGCGGGCAGCGTCGTCATTCGAGATCTGCCCGCCAATGCGATCGCAGTGGGCAATCCTTGTCGGGTCGTGCGCTTCTTGGACGCATCAGACGAGCCCATGGCCCAGGTTTAACGCCGCATAGGCTCAATACCGCACACTAAAACGCCGCGACGAAAAGAGTGTCGTCAGCGGCGTTGGATGTTTGGCAATGGCTTTGCTGTATGCCTTTGAATGTATCGCAACCGCCACAAACGTTTGTGCGCGGTTGCGGGCCATTTGGCGACCATACCAAGGGTTTCACTGCCAGAACTGTCCTAAGCAAAGTGGCGAGCGCTATAAGCAACACAGCTCAGCAGATCACGAACTACCGGTGAACGTGACGTTGGGAAACTTGGATGCGGCTTGCTGCATGGACTGAGTTTTGCCGCCCTCTTGCCAATAGTTAATGATTTCTGTGGCCTGGTTAAGCACGTTAATGCGCTCTTCTTCGGTAATCCAGGTTTTGGATTCCAGTTCGGTCTTCATCTGTTCCCACGCGTCATTGCGGGGCCAGAAGTAGTAGGAGGTTAGCGGGCTGGTCCCTTTGCCGACCACCTGGTCAACAGCAAGGGCCACGTCCTTGTCCAACCACAGTACTTTGAGAATGAACCGAGCGTCCGGCAGTTCTTGTCCCGATTCTTCTTGTATCACTTCGTCCGGCATATCTTGGCTCGGCCTAAACAACAGTCTAATAGTTTAGCGTATTGTGTAGTGGCAGACAGAATGGATATCCATTAGCGGGCACATGGCTGAAGACACCCCCTCAAAACCGGCGACCCCACCGATTGCGATCGCGGTTTTTGACATTGATGGGGTCGTGCGGGACGTGAGCGGATCCTATCGCCGTGCCCTCGCCGACACCGTTGAGCAGTTCACTGGCCAGCTCAGTACCGCCTATCGCCCCAAGGTCACCGATATCGATCAGCTTAAGGGCGAAGGCCTGTGGAATAACGATTGGGAGGCCTCACGCGAACTGATTTACCGCCATCTAGAGCGGCAGGGCCACGACCGCGCGCAGTGCCCCATGGACTATGACCAACTGGTGGCGTTTTTCCAATCGCGCTATCGCGGTTATGGCGATGATCCGGCAGCTTGGGAGGGTTATATTACCCAAGAACCGCTCTTGATGACGGCGGCCTACTTACCCTCACTGACTCAAAATAAGATTGCCTGGGGCTTTTTCAGCGGGGCCATGCGGGACGAGGC
>JBCBOC010000813.1:0-1776 GCA_039821475.1 Cyanobacteria bacterium J06632_22
AATGGCCTCTGTGTAGTTTTTAGCGGTTGCAATGACTGATTCAGGATAAGCCTGCTGCAGTGCCGGTACCGTGCCCTGTAAGACTGATTCATGATCGTCGATGACTAAAAACTGTTGTGTGCTCACCGTTGCGTTCTCCTGATCCTGCTTATACAGTTGCTATACGTCGGGCCAAAACAGTTCGCAGATGGTGCCATTGGGTTCATTGGACCGCCGTAAAAACTTGCCGCCCAGCTGTTGAGCCAAAGCTTTAGCTTGGCGGGTGCCTTGATGCTTCTCTGGGGGATCATGGGCTGGGTTGGTGGTCAGGCTTTGGAGCAGGCTTTCGATCACGCTGGGGGGTTTGCCATTATCGGCGATGCTGAGACTGTAGGTGTCGTCGCCCTGTTTAGCAAGGATGGTGAGACGTGTGGTCCCGATCGCATGTTTGCCCACATTGCACAGTGCCTCTTGGAAAAAGAGACAAATCCCGCGCTTATGCTCGGCGGCGAGCGCGCTGGTGGCTAAGGGCGTAAAGTCAGGGGTAATCAGGAACTGAATTGTTTCGAAGCCTGGGAAGTCTCGCTCTAGGGTGTGCTCAAATACCTGAAGCAGTAGAACCGGCAAGGGCTGGGCGAGATCTAAGGAGAGCCCGCTTTCAAGATAGAGCGCTTCGTCCTGCATCTCCAGCCGCATGGCTTGGAAAATGCCCCGTAGGTCATTACTGATTTTGGCCAGGTGCGATCGCACCGGTTCGGCCAAGGCTGCGTCTGCATCGGCCCGCAATAGAACGGCGAGCTCCTGTAGGGGGCCATTGTGTACCGCTTCGTAAATTTTCTCCAGCGTTTCTGTCCGCTGCTCTAGGAGCTGGCGACATAGATCCCCCGACGTCCCCGAGGGCTCTGTCGGATGGGAATTGGAATGGGGCACAGCGTCATGTCGCGTCATGGCTTACCTTTTGGGTAACTGCTGTAGCAGTGCTTCCACTTTACCCATCAGGCGCGTCCAATTAATGGGTTTCGTGTCGTACTCGTCGCAGCCGGCCGCTAATGCCTTTTCTCGGTCGGTGGCCATGGCATGGGCGGTCAGGGCAATCACAGGAATGCGCTGGGTGGCCGGGTTAGCCTTGAGGTTGCGGGTGGCTTCCCAGCCGTCCATCACAGGTAGGCTCATGTCCATCAGGACAATATCAGGCTGTGACTGGGTGGCTTTGATCACCCCTTCCTGTCCGTTATCTGCGGTTTCGACGACGTAGCCAAACTTATTCAGCCGTCGGATCACCATATCTCGGTTCATGACATTGTCTTCTACGACGAGCACCGTGGGAGGCCGTTCTGGAGGGAGTGCCACAGAGTCAGTGCCAAGGTCCGAGTCGGGCCCAAAGCCAGAAATACTGGACAGGTCGCTGAAGCTTCTTAACGAATCTACTTCCGCCTGAATCTCCTGGAAGTAGCTACTGCCAACAATTTCGGCTACATTCTGCTGGCGTTTGGACTCGTCAATCTCAATGCGGAGTTCTTTGACCTGGCGTTTGAGGCGATCTTCGATCTGCTTTCGTTGCGTAACATCCTCCACAATGCCTTCGTAGTAGGCCGTTTCTCCGTAGGTGTTCACGACTCGGCGAGCATTTTCTGACAGCCATATCATCTCACCATCCTGCCGATAGGCCTGATATTCAAACCCGTGCACTTCACCGTGTTGGCTGAGCTGCTGCTCAAAGACCGTTCTGTCAGTCGGATTGACGTAGATTTGTTGGCCAATGTGTTGAATGTGTTCCATCATCTCGGCGGGGGTCGC
>JBCBOC010000192.1:0-6768 GCA_039821475.1 Cyanobacteria bacterium J06632_22
CCGCGGGCAAGCCCGAAAGATCAGGGATCCGGTCACTCAGGGGACCTAGCTATACTGCTAAGGTATCTCCCCATTTGTAGGACCCTTGCAAAACAATGTACGAGTTGGTGGCCGCTGCGATCTCAAACCAAGACTATAGGCGCGCCGCGCAGCTCATCAAACAATGGCAAAAGTCAGCCCCCAAGGATCCACTCATGCTGCTGCAAATTGCCAAGCTGCAGACGGAGACGCTACAGTTTGACGCGGCCGAGAAAACCTATCTGAAGTTTCTTAAGCGGGTCAACAGTCCCAAACTGATGGGTCAAGCCAGGCGTGGTCTTAAACAAGTCCAGCAGCGGCGCGCCGCAGCACAACAGCAGGCCTTGCAAGAGGCCACAGCGGTGCTGGGCAGCGATGAGCCCGGCGTATTAATTTTAGAACCTCCTGCCGATCGTCAAGCCGCAGCTCAGGGTCTGTCCCAGGTGCTCAAGATTGATCCCTATACTGCTCGCATGCAGCTGCCGAGTCAGGGACCCCGCCTCCAACGCATCGGCCCGGTTGGCGAGTTAGGGTTCTACGGCAAAGCCCTCCAGGACGTCGACATTCCCACGTTTTGGACCACGATTGAACGGGTCAAGGCTCTCCAGACGTTTCGCGTCCAGCACTTTACGCACCTGCAGCCCAACCCTGCCGTTGTCTGCACGAGCCCCAACGGTCAACTCGGCGCGATTGAATTTGACTGGTCAGAGGTGACGCAGCGTGTCCTGGGTCAATTACCCGTTTTTGAGCAAGTAGCAGACCTCGGACCGTGGGGCAAGCCCAAGCGCCGGGAAACCACTCAAGACTATGTTCAAGTGATCGATTTACAGCTGCATCAGCGGGGGATTGTCCTGCGGGTGTGCGATCGCACCTATGGCTTCACTAAAGGGATTAGCCCTTTACCGCAATCTGCCCTGCGGCAAAGTACCACCCGTATCCAATGGAACGCTCTGCTACAAACCATCAGCCAATCGGTGAGTCCCCAGCATCCCTGCCTCAATCACTTCAGCAACTTTGGTTCGGGAGCGCTAGAGTTTATTGACCTACTGCCCTACATCAACCCTTACATCGACATTGACCGCCGTGCGCCCAGCAACTGGGATGCGGCCTTCCATCTTTACAGTGCGGTCATGTTTCTCAAGCGCTCGTTAGCTCACCCCAGCTAGCGTCCCGGCGGCGGCGTAATCCCACTGTCATGCAACCATTGGCTAATGCGACTCAGGAGGTCAAAGTCTGCCGCCGGTAGCCGCCGGTCGCGGTAGGGTCCATCCCCCTCCAAAAATTCAAATGCTCGGGAAAATGCCTCTGGGGTAGCCGACAGAGGCGCGTCCAAATGAGCGGGAATAATCCGCTCAAAGGGCCAGTTTGCCACCGCTTTAGCCCAATCCAACACCGCCGCCGGACCTCGGTTAAAAATCAGTGACTGGAGCACCGGGGCCACGAGGAGCTCGCCGCCGCTGCGCAGCTGATGAAAAGCAGTCTCCCAATGGGGCTGCCAACGAAACGGGAAGACTCCAAAATAGGCCTGCCTAGAACGGTCTTTGGCCTTCCACGCATCTCGGAACACCTCTCGCCAGGGTGGATCGACCAGCACGCTGGGTCGAAAGTAAAAGGCGAACAGGGCGATCCGTCGCCACCCCTTCAAACGATTTTCGGCCGTATCCGCAGGGTCGTCAAAAGTGCTGTCCTTGGCATGAAACAGCAGTGGGTAGCCCGCCAGCTGAACAATTTCAGGGGGAGCATCGGGTATCGACACAATGGCATCAAGGATCAGCAGCGTCTTCGTGGCCCGATGAAATAAGGCAGTTTCAGCGTAGGGACCTAATCCCAACGGCAACGGCCCCAGGGTCTGATAGTCAAACTCGTCCCCAAACGGCGCATCAGCACTGTTAGCGGGCAGCTCAAACGTCCGACTGGGGGGCAGTCCCAACCAGCTCAACGGCAGCTTCAGCGGAAAGCTCCACTGATTCGGCGTGACGTACACCTGCGCCGTCGGATACTGCCGGGCAAAAGGGCCCACAAAGACCTTATGCTCAATGCCCGTCACCGTCGGCAGGATAATGTACTTCACCGCGCCGTAAGCCTGGACAAGTTCCGCCATGAGCGACAGACACTCCGGCGTCGGGGCCACTGGCGCAAATACCAGCAATCCACCAGCAGCGAGTCGCACCACCGTCATGCGCACAGGCACCACAACATAAAGCGTGCCCTGCATCTGGTCAAAGGTCCAAACCGTACCCTCAACCACTTCATGACGCAGGGTCTGCCGCTGACCGTACGGATACAGCGGCACTACGGGCCAAAAGGGCCAGGAAAATCGGCTTGAAGGCTTCGCTGTTGCCTTCACATCGGACATCGTCATGCTGCCTACAATCACCGCTACAGAACATCCGGCAAAGCCGTCGTCCCACAAGATTACTGTACGGCCTGAAGGGCCTCTATAGCAGCCGACAGATCTAGCAACCTTGTCCTGCCTGATACCGACCTGATATCGCTAAAGACGACCCATCGGGATGAACGTCAGCAAACACCGTAGTCCCAGCCCAAAACCCAGGCAGAAGCCGCCTTAAACACAGAGCTCACCTAAGGTCACTTAAGCCAAACCTGTAAACTGTAGCTTTTTCCGGGTTACCGTTAGGGCGCCACCAAATATTCCGACTCAATGGGGTCGATGCGCCCCTGGTACACCAACGCCTGATAAACCATTGCTGCCACTTCAGCGCGCGTTGCCGGCTGATTGGGGGCCAGCTGATTCAGCTCAGGGTAGTTCACGACCAGACCAGACTGGGTTGCCGCAGCGACTTTGCTGACTGCCCAGTCAGGAATTTTAGCTGCATCGATGTAGCGGTCGACATCCGCCGCCACATCGCCCGCCGCTTCAGTTTCTAAACCGGTGACCAGCGCCGTCAGCACTTGAACACGGGGCACTGAAATATCTGGCTGGAAACTTTCATCGGGAAAGCCATTCATAAAGCCGCCTTTGACCGAATCTTGGATCGCGCCATAGGCCCAGTAGTCTGTGGCGATATCGGTAAAGTCGACCGCAGCCTCCTCTGAGGACAGATCAAAGGAACCCGTGATCACCCGAGCCAGCTGGGCCCGTGTCACCGGATCGTCCGGTTTAAAGGTGCCGTCATCAAAGCCGGCCATCAGACCACGAGAGCTCAGGGCATCGACAAACGGCTTGGCCCAGTAATCTTCGGGCACGTCGAGAAACGTCAGGGCCTCTTGACTGGGCTCCAAAGGCGTTGCAGGCGCCGCCGGATTAGCCGGTTGGGCCGTCTGTCGAGGCAAAGCAGGATTGTCCGCGTTATTCCCCACGGTAGGCCCGGTCACTCCGGGGAGAGCACCCCCACCAGGGAAGGACGCCCGCGGGCGCGTACCCGCATTCCCCGCATTGGAATCGCCATTATCTAGCAAGGCACGCGTATTACCGTCAGCTGCATCGCTACTGGCCCCATCGCCACCGCGAAGCGGGCCTAAACCCACGGCATCCTCATCGTCCGCATCGGAACGGCCTGCGCCCAGTCGGGACCCCAGCCCATCGGCGCCCTGCCCGGCCCCCTGCAATGCTGTCTCTCCAGTCGCAAATAGGCGATCGCCACCTATCCAGTTCCAGCCACTGCGAGACACGCCCCAGAAGAAAACACTCCCCAAGGTCAAGAAAGCAATAAACAGGGCAATCATTTCGTCGGAACTCAAAGAATACCGACTCAGCCAATCACGATCACGGGGGTTGGGATCAGGTGTACCTTGCGACACAGCTCACTCCTGCTTTTCTTGCTAGAAAATATTAATGACACACTAATCACAATAAATCGACACCGGAGTTATTTCAGCGTTTTTACTGACATTTTTTGAATTTTCTACTCAAAAACCTTCCATGAAAACGCCACATCGCGCGATATCGTGGCCAGATTTGCCGTTATTCAGGCTCAGATGCCCCCATCTCCAGCGTTCTCAGCTCAGGCCCCTGAGATATGCCCATCTGCTGTTTTTTTCCCTCCTGATCGGCTGTCAACGCTTCCCCGCCCCCTCGGGCGATTTAGCATCAGGTGCCCAACCCGTGGCGCTAACATCCAGCACCCTCCCAGTGGAAACCCTAGAAGGGGCGGTAGACGTCTCGTTAGCCGATCGTTTACGGCAGGTTGTTCAAAACCAAACACAGCACCCACTAGAAAAGGCCACTGTCTCAGTCGCGGGGCTGGGCCCTATCCAACTGGGCATGACCATTGCTGAAGCCAGTCAGGCCACGGGCGTAGAGTTTGCGATCGCACCGGGCGACCGGGCTCAAGTTTGCCAGTACTATTTGCCCACCAACGGCATCGACGGCCTAGGGCTGATGGCGATTGAAGGGCGCATCATCCGCATCGATATCTGGCCCGGCAGTCCCATTCAAACCGTCAGCGGCGCACGCATCGGCACCACCGAAGCCCAGTTAGAAGCCCTCTATCCTGGTCAGATTGAGGTTTTATTGCGTGCCGACGGCAAATACCTCACCTATACCTCCAACGAGGATGGCCGGAACCTCTATCGCATTGTTTTCGAAACATCGCCCGAGGGTCGGGTGACGCAGTACCGTACTGGCCAATTTCCTGCCGTGACCTGGCTCGAAGGCTGCTCTTAGGAGCCTAACTTAAAGGCCTCCACAAACAAGCTATAGGTTAACCCTAGCTTCAGGGCGTTGAGCAGCTCGGTCACCAAGGTGCGTTGGGTCGGTTGCACATCGGCAGGCTGTTCTAGCACACGAGGCCGCCGGTAATATAGCCAATTAATCAGCTCTACCATCGCCAGCAGCATGGCCGAAAGGGTGATATCCCAACGGGCGGCCTGTCCCGCTGTCGCCGAGATGGCATTGCCCAGGAAATAGCCAAACAGCAGGCTAATGATCACCACCGATAGCCGTCGCCACGGGTTAAATGCCCACTGGCTAAGCCGCCGCGCCGTTGTGTTTGTCAGCATACTGAGCCGTGTGCGTTGCATGGCGATACCGAATAGCGCTGAATTTATAGCTCTTGCCACTTTGCTAGGGCCTTTGTGGCGACGGCTATATAGAACTCTACAAACCTGTAGACCGAGTTTACCTGACAGGCCGCAGGCGCTACAGACGCCGACAGCTCGGATGCAGGCCCCCTTGAGAACAAATATAAGTCAGCTGACGGCCGTCCAGATTCCGGGAGCGGCTAAAATCAACGCCCTTTAACCGATCGTTAGATTCAATGGCTTCTGCTTCCGTGATAAAGCTATTGGCTGCGATCGCAGGCCCTTCGGTAAAGCGAGCTCCTGCAAAGTCAACGCCCTCAAGGTTAGCGCCGGACAGCGTCACCCCCATCAGGTCTGCATCCCGGAGACTGGCCCCCGAGAGGTCTGCCCCGGAGAAGTCCGCATCCCGTACCCGACTCTCAGTCAGTATTGCTTGACGCAAATTCGCCTGGGTAAAGTCAGCCCCACTGAGGTCAGCCCCATGCCATTGCGTTCCGCTAAGGTTAGCCTGCTGCCACTGGGTATCGACCGCGGCAGCTTGACTGAGCTGAGCCTGAGTCAAATCAGCCTGTCCAAAGATGGCTCGGGTCAGGTCAGCGCCCACGAGCTTGCTCTCGACCCAACGGCTGCTGGAGGCATTGACCTCTAAGAGGTCGGCACTGCTGAGATTGCTATAACTCAGGTCCGCCTCACGCAAATCGCCCTGACTCAATCGAGCCCGCAACAAACTAGTACGTACCAGCTGCGTCGACCGCAAATCAGCGCGACTCAGGTCCGCCTCTTTGAGATCCGCACCACTAAAATCACTGACGACGTCATCCACCGTACCCCACTGGCCATCGGCTCCCACCGCGGCAAAGCGACTGCCACTCAAGTTAGCTTGAGCTAATCCAGCGCCGCGCCACTGCGTCCCCGCCGCATCAATATCGTTGAGACGCAGTCGAAACGGCGCTGGCGCCGTAGCACGATAGCTCAAATCGACTTTATCGAAGGTTGCCCCAGCCAAATCACCGTCATTTAAGTGCAAAATTTTTGTAATGGCCTGCTGAGTCGCCTGCTGCTGACGCCGAATGCTGCCTTGGTCATCTGCTGGATCCAGCACCAAATCGCTGTTCAGGGTCAGACTTAATTGGCGCAGGGTCGGAAGCGCCGCCAATCCCTGACTGGCCAGCGCTTGTTCCAACGTGCTCAAGATCTCTGGATCATCCGTTTGGGTCAGTAAATCAGCCAGATACTCCACCGCCCGCGGATCGCTAATCCTCGCCAGTGCCAGAATAGCCGCTCGATACTCCGTGGTATTTTCCGGCGTAGCAATCAACGTTTGGACGGCTGTTAAAAACTGCTGATCGGACGGCCAGTCGCCCAAACGCTGATCAACCTGAGCCTGAATATAGGTCTGAGTCCCCCAAACGCTCCCTACCACTAACCCTCCCAAACCCACTAGGGACAAAGGGCGTAGAAAGAACCGTCGCGAAGGTGCCGGCACGACCGGCAAAGGAGCTGAGTCTAAGGGAGACAAGACCAGAGAACTCAACCCACCCACATCATGACTGACTGAGACCTGGTCGTCGTCAGGGACACCAAACAGCTCCGCCCCATATAGCGTGGGTTGCGTAAATCGAGGCCGCAGCGCCAGGGGAGCAGGCTCAAAAATATCTTCTGGTGCAACCTGGTAGGTTTGACGCACATCTCCCACCCCCGTACCTATCACCTGGGTCCCCGCCATACGGTCATACCAGGGGGTGCGATCGCACAGACCCGTAAGCC
>JBCBOC010000648.1:0-2927 GCA_039821475.1 Cyanobacteria bacterium J06632_22
AGACCACACCAACGCCAGCCGGGTATCGTCCAGCCTAAGGCCAACAGCCAGCCCATCGGCAACAGCACAGACAACTGCCAAAGCAGCGAACAAGGCCAGGCCACCATCCAGCTATGGCTGTTAGGCAACAACGCCCAGAAACCATAGCTGAGCAGCATTAAAAGCTCTAAAATCCGCGTGAGCCGCAGCGTCAACGACGGTTGAGGCATGTTACTCCCCAACATGGGTTGTCTCTTCCGAAAGGGCTAATGGGGTTAATTGAAAATCGGCCTGGGTAGGATGAGGTAACCCCAATTCTTCAGTCCGGACTCTTTCAATATGATGATCGAGCAGTGGAAACTCTCTGGGTAGCTCCGGCAATAAATCAAACAAATCGATTAAAGCACTCGTCGCAGCATAGTCAGGGCGCAACAAATCCTCCGCATAATTGGCATTGGCATTGCGATAGGCAAACTGAATTGATAATCGCCTTTGTTCAGGCGGTATCAAGGGTGTTGACAGCAGCCACTGCCTAAGATTTCGCTTACTTTGGATATTTTCCTGAACAATCCGGCCCTCTTCTGGGGTTAGATCAGCCGCGGCAAGATAATCCGACAGGGTGTCTGGCTGCACCCAAGCCCGCAACAGATATAGGGCACGCTGGTTCGGATAGGTATCAATTAGAGCGTTAAGCCGCTGTATGGCCAGTTCAATGTCAACACTCGCCGACTCCATTTCATCTGTGGGCGCATTAGAGAGGGTATCTGGAATCGCCAACAGTCCCTGCAACACCGGTGTAAGACGGGCTGATTCCACCGACAACAGTGGACGGCTGTCGAGCCAACGCAGAAAGACCAGCCGATTGTAGAGCCCGGCAGATTTAGAGCTTCCGTCCCCGAGTTGAGTTAACAGGTCTTCATAGGTCTCAAGCAGGCGATTTAAGGTCACCGATTTGAGAGAAACTAGACGCGGCGTCTCCCAAATATTAGATGTTAAAAATTCAGGGCTCACCAACGCCTGTAAGTACAGAGCAGTAGTCGCCGCATCGGTTTTGTTCTGAGCCAGATAGGCGAGAGCCAACAAGTAATAGGTGTAGTTATTGTTCCTGGGTAACAGCTGCGCGGCGCGGGCGGCATACTGCTCGCTGGTTTCAGGATTCATCGCCAGGGTTGAGACAGCGACATTTTGGTTAAACCAGGCATCGTTGGGTGCAATGGTGGCTGTCGTCCGCAAATACTCAACCGCAGCTTGATGCAGCGCATCTTGATCAGACGGACGGGTTGTTGCTTCGCTAATTTGCAACAGGTACTGCCCGCCTAGGGCGCTATAGACCGGGTCCCAAGGCACCAGTTGCATTGCTTTGTGAAGTTTGGCATCGGCATCAATCAAGCGATTGGCCTCCAGATCGGCGCGGGCAGCCTGCCCAAGATAAACCCCTACATCAAACGGACCCCACAGTTGAATGGCCACGCCCATAAATAACAGCACTGCCAGACTCAGCCACCGCCGCAGATGCATTGCGAGGGGCTGGGGTTGCCCCTGCAGCCCAGCGCGATCGGCTAGCACTAGCAGCAGCAACAGGTTGACCAGTAGCAGCCCCGCAATGGGAATATTTTCCAGCTGGTAATCCGTCAGACTAGAAATTCCATAGCCCGTCAAGCTGGCGCCGACCCCGTACAGTAAATAGCGATCAGCTAATGGTTTGAGCTGACGATACAGTCTGACCCACAGCTGCAATATCCAACCTAATGTCGCTAAATACAGCCCTAACCCTAAAAGACCTAACTCCCCCGTCAACTGGGCCGGGGTATTGTGAAGCTGTTGGGTATGGCTCAAGCCTTCCCCTGCTTCGATGGGGCGGTATAGGTTATACACCCGGGCCATGTTACCTGGGCCAACCCCCAACAAGGGCCGATCGCGCAAAATATTACCCGCCGCCTGAATCATAAAATGACGGTCCTTGGTCGGACTATCTTTAAGCACGACCACAGCCGCATCATGACTGGTCGTTGGCGCTTGGTAGATCCTGAACATCGTGCGGATACGAGGATTGCTGAACAACACGATAAAAATCAGTAACCCAACCACAGGAGCACCCAACAGCACGTTACGACGCTGACGTCCCCGCGTGGTTAAGACAGCAATGAAAACGGCCAACACCAACACCACCATGCCCCCTAGCCAAGCACCACGGGAGCCAGAAGCATAAATCGCAAAGCCACTGAGTCCACTCAGCGCAGCCATGGCCTTCTGTCGCCACCCCCGTTGCGTTAGGGTAAATGCGATGGACAGGGGCGTCAGCAGGACGAAATACCCCCCCACAAAATTGTGATGGCCGAGGGGCATCGGATTGCGTAATGCATCGTAAAAGTTCGTCGATAGCCACATTGCAGCCCTGGGTCGCCACAGCAGCAAACTCATGACTGATGTGACACCACCTACCAGGACTAAGACAAATAGTAAACGGCGATGATCAAAGCCATTTCTCAAGTGGTGTCGCAAGCTGTAAAGGGTAATGCTATAGCCCAGAAAAAATAGAATTTGCCATAATGCGAGCGGTCTAGACGTCGCAAACCCCCCAGAGACAAGCATCACAATAGCTGCTGCCCATAGCAACGGGTCAAGGCCGTACCCCAGGGGTTGAAAAGGCAATTTGAATTTTCGCAGTTGTCCAATGCAATAGGCTGCGATTAAGAAAAAACCGCTCTGCCAAATTAAGATATAAGGCCAACCCACCATTCTGACATAGCTGTTGGGCATCCCACTGAAACACAACAGAGCCAGCAAACCGCTGTAAAGCATCCAATGGGAGTCCTGGAGTAAGTGAAAAAGGTGAGCCCGCAAACCCTTCTTCTCCATCCCAGGGTTAATCGTACTTTTCATCCCAGGGTTCATAGCATTTTGGACCTAATGGCCTGTGGGTCTTTATTTTCTTGGAATGAGGTTTC
>JBCBOC010000146.1:0-7588 GCA_039821475.1 Cyanobacteria bacterium J06632_22
CCAATATGGCTCAAGCCCAGCGTAAAGCTGGACAGGGGCTTGATATGCTAAAAGCTCTCTTTAGAATGAAATAGCCCTGTTGCAAAGGCCAGAGATGGCAATTCACAACCGCTTCTGACTGGCAGTTTAGAGGCGAACAGGTTCCAAGCCTTGTTGATCAGCAGAAGCTTCAGCATGTTTGTCGTCAAATCCTCGCGCTGTTTAGCTATCCTGCTTGCTTGAGAACCAACCGAGCGCATTGAAGGCTCTGCATAAACCGCTGCCACGTCCAGAACGGTCGTTTCCCCTAGGGGAAAGTCATAGATTTCGGCTGCATAAGTCTTTAGGTCTATAGGTTTCAAGCTAGACGTGGTTTATGCCCCATAAAATTGAGCGTATTGTTTGTCTATCAGCAACAGGACTCGATATTTTGTTGGAGCTGGGGTTAGAGCCCATTGGCTACGTGCAGTCAGAACCGATTATGTTTATGAAACGGAACCGTACTGGCACTGGGGCAACGGAACACACTTAATTGGTATGATGTTAGACCGACTGTTGCCGCTAATTTACCCCGAACGATTATCTTCAGGGACTCGGACGATTATGAGTGATCCCAGTCGGGCTTAATCAGCTTCCGTTGATTGAGATAGCGATCAATCGACATCGCTGCAATGCAGCCGTCCGATGCCGCAACAACCGCCTGCTTGAAGGGCGTGTTGCGAATGTCGCCAATAGCCCATACGCCCTCAACGTTGGTGGCCATCATCTCATCAACCTGAACACCGCCGTCTGGGTTCAAAACAACCTGGTCACCAACAAAGTCTGTGATTGGCTTAGAGCCACTCTGATACACAAACACGCCTTCGACGGGCAGCGTCTCTGGTTCGGGCTGCCCCTGCTGTTTAACCTGCACGGATGTGACCCCTGCATCGCCGCCTTCAATATGGGCTAGCCGAGTGCGGTTCCAATGCTTTACGTTAGGCGTTTTTAGCAGGGCCTGAGCGTGGGCATCGTTCTCCTGGGGAAGTCGGTGGGTAATCCAATGGACAGTAGCGGCAAACTTGGTCAGGACCTGGGCTTCTTCGATCGCTTCGGGGTTGAGGCCGACCACGGCTACTTCGCTATCACGGTAAAATGCGCCGTCGCAAGTGGCGCAGTAGCTGACACCCCGACCTAGAAACTCAGCCTCACCTTTGTAAGATGGGGTACGCCCCATCGCGCCCGTAGCAAGAACTAGGGCTTTGCAGGCGTAGCTACCATCAGGGGTGTAGACTTTTTTAATAGAATCGGAAACGTCGATGCTGAAGACCTGCGTTCGTACATAGTCGGCCCCAAAATCTGTTGCCTGTTGCCGCATGGCATCGAGCAATTCCACTCCACTGACATCACCTAGTACACCAGGATAGTTTGCAATTTTGTGGGTGATTGCTAGGGCACCCACGGCAGCGTTTTTGTCTAAAATTGCCGTTTTCAAGTCGGCACGAGCAGTGTAGAGTGCGCAGCTACAGCCCGCTGGTCCGCCGCCCACAATCACCACATCGTAATTCAATGTTTCCAAAATAGTGCTCCTTCTGCGATGTCGTCAGACGGGGGTTAAGCGGCTGTCTGGTGATTGTGTCCCCGTGAACAACCATACATGACTGTCTCACGCTGTGACTGCACAGTGCATAGAAATCCATGTAGCGCGTTGAGGGCGCTGCTCCAGATCTGTTGGGCAGTGGCAAATTCTGCAACGGCCGCCGTTTTGAGAAATACGGCAGTAGAAAAGCCCTCGATGTTCAAATCAGTGAAATGAATTCTACCGATTAGCCAGTCAAACTTGACGCGGTTGCGAAAGCCAATATCTTCTAAAAACTGGTCGAAGTGGAAAAACAAAGCAAAGTAGTTCTTTGCATCCTGTACTCGTAGGTGGCAGTTAAAAGCAAATTCGACATAACCTTCGTAATATCCCAATGCATCGTCCGCAGGACTCACTGGCTTATCTAGCCGGTAGTGGCTAAAACAGCCTGCCGTAAAAAAGCTGTCTGATTGGGTATTCAATGTCCTTACCAGTTCTCTCATTGAGTCATCTGCCATCAGCTCTGGTACCGTATCAATCAGTTCTGGATTTGTTCGGAGATTCTTAAAGCCGTGGTTCATTCGGCCATTAGCTCGGCGACAGCTATTCCCTTTATAAGGAATCGTTTTACAGTAGGGGCTTATCGAAAGCTGATTGACGTAGGGTGGCTTATCCATAGAGCTGCAGAAGAGAAGAGAAATGTGATGCTTTTACTGATGAGAATTTATTGCATTAGTATATCAGCAATTACGTGGACCCCTTCATGATCTTGCTGAATAAGCTACCAGCTGTGTCACTGAAACGTTGCTAGATAAAAATGCCTGATGGATATGAGAAATATTGACAGTTAAATTCAATAAAATTGCTCTGTAATAACCTTTAGAATAATGTCCTGAGTTCCATTTATTTTTTGGTTACAAGATGCTAAATGATTTTTAAGCTTGTTTATGAACTTTTGCTTTGGTATTGAGCATGAGGTAGCTTTCTTGCGTTCTGACGGTCAGTTTGCTGATTTTTCCAATACCTGTTTTACGGAATTTGAGGCGATAGTGGCGCAGCTGCCCCAGTACGCTCAGGATGCTTCGCAACTGCGGGTTGGAGATGCGGGTATTCGGTCGAAGCGATGGTATATCGAGGGCTACGAGCGGTTTTCGGAAGTGGGTAAACTTGTTGGCTGTATGCCCAAGGGCATCGAGATTCGTACAACGATTCACGAACAGATTGACGAAACTATTGCCGAACTTACCGAAAGCTTTCAGCAATTATGTCAGGTGGCTGCCGCTGTTCACTACACTCCCGCGCTGACCAGCTTCAATCCTCGGCTCACTCGGTTTACACCCGATCCGCCATTTAATTGGTTGGAACAGCAGCGTATCGTCCAGTCTCCAGAAGAACAAACTGAGCAGCTTGCCATGCTCACCTACGGACCCGACCTGAACATTTCCATTGAGGGGCTTTCTGACGCCAAAATTCTGACCGACATTGCCAAAAAGCTGACCTATTACAGTCCATTTCTGGTGCCGTTTAGCTTTAGCTCGCCGTTCAGTGTAGGGCAGCTGTGGGACGGATTGTCGGCACGCACCTTTTACCGTACAGGTCGGCGGTCAGCGGCGATCGCTTACCTAGAAGATCCCAAAGATGTCGTCACCACACAGCCCCCGCTGACTAAGCCAGCCAAACTCCCTGCTGAAGTAGGGCGAATTGAGTTCAAAGCATTTGACAGCTGCGGTAACTTTTCGCTGTATGGCAGTCTGCTGGCCTTACTCAAGGGACTGGTGATGGAGCATTATTTGACTGGGCGGGCTTCCGTGCCCGACACGGCTCTGCATCAAGAGGCTGCGACAAAGGGCTGGAACAGTGTGCGAATTTTTGCGGGTAGCCGGGATGTTCTGCGGGCAGCACGGGCGGCCTTGGCAGGTGATCCTGACTGTGGGCGGCTTGACCTTTTGGACAATCTGTTGATGTGGCGAAGAAACCAGGCGATGGAGATGCGCAAAGCACATGAACAGGGAGATGCGATTTCGCAAATTCTAGCGCGGGGCTATGATGCGCAGGCCAGCGCTGTCGGGACTGCTGCTACCGGACGGCAATACGTTACTCGATACTGGTAGCTGTTGGCCGGACTCGCGGCCTCGCACGAGAGCCGCAGCTGCTGGTCCGGGCGCTTCAGAATGTGAGCCTCATAGGTTGATTCGAGGTTGTTGGGTGATAAGACTGACAGCCGCGCCTTGGTTAGCGTTGTGGCAGTGCCCGGGTCTTGAGACGGTCCCAAAATTTTGTAAGCTACCTGATTAAAGAACCACTGACCGGAGGAGGCTGCTAATAGGTCTCGTTCTAGTGATTGAAGCGGCGTAGGTAGTAGGCTCCAGCCTCGGTAGGTACGAATCAGTGCATCAAGGCTGTCGCAGTTCAAGATCCCGTCGCTCCCTGATCTAAGCTGAATCCGGCCCAGCAGGGCTTGGAAAGCTATTGTGTCTAACCGACCATAAAAGCGACCTTCGGGTAGGTGAATAGCGGTGGGAGCAAAACGATGGCCGCCGATGTGGCTGACCTGCCATAGCCTGACTGGGACTGACGGTGAGGCAAGATCGAGCTGCTTGAGCGCGTGGTGGAAAAAGGGGCGACCAAACCGGGCGCAGCATTTGTCACGGCTGCCGTGGACACAAACAAAAATGTCGTGGCTGATGATGGGCTTCCCGCTAAGCTTGCCTTGGAAATAGTTCTGGAGGGCGACCTCGCTCTGCTCCAGCGAGTCTACTTGCAGTTCGCGTCCGTCGTAACCACCAGCAAACGTCCCAACGTGCTTTTGATAGATCAGAATGCGGACAGTCTTCCGTGATCTAGGCGCAGTTATCAGAAAAAAACGGCGGTTTTTGCTCGCCAGCTGCTGAACAAAGTTTCGCAGCGTTTCTGGTATGCCAGTGGATTCAAACGCTTTAGATGCCCATGGCTCGGGGCACTCAATAAAAATAAACGTATCGCAAGGGCTGGCCGTGCCAATTAAATCTTCTTGCGCGGCTTGGGAAGCCACCGCGCATAAAAAAGGTTCCATAGGGAGACAGGTAACAATTTACAATACAATCGTTCGCCTACTCGATAGCAGCGGAACGAAGTAAGGGGACAAAGATCCCCTGTGAGGACGGAATGCAAGATTTAACGAGAATCGAAACAGAAAGACATCAGTGATCACACTGATACAATGTTAGAATATATACTCCAGTGTAGCCAATATAACACTTAATCGGAATAAATATCAATAAGGTAGCCATAGAACTGCCGAGTTAGACCTAGCTCATTTGCTCACAAGTTTTCTCAATGTTGACAATGCTGCCAGGGTTAATTAGACCGAAGTATTCAAACGAGTAAACTTCTCCTGATTTGACGGCCTGCATTTCCTGCCAGAAGGGGAGTTCCGCCAGGCGATCGCCCACGTTCTCATCAGTGTCAATCACAATAATCTGCTCGGGGTTTGCCTCTAGAAGCTTCTCTTCCGATAGGGTAACGTAGCCTTCAAAGGGGCTTTCTCCCTGTAGATCAGCAGCTACGTTGGGTCGGTTGAATTTATTAAGGAAATCTCCTGCCCAGCTGTTTTTGTTGGGTGCGAGTAAGGGCTGAATGCTGGCAAGGATTAGCGTAGCGGGGCCAGTTTCAGGAGCTTGTGCCAGACAGCCTTCGTAGCGGGTTAGCAACGGGGCTGGATCCGCTTCGACGTAAGCTGCCAAGGTTTCAGTGACGTTACTCAGATCCTGCCAGCTAGCTACGTCAATTGACAGTGTTTCAACTCCCAGCTCGGCTATGCGTTCCAATGCCTTATCGTGGAATCCGGCAGAGCCGACAACCAGATCGGGCTCTAGGGCAACAATCTTTTCTAGGTCCGGCTCGCTGCGCCCCTGGCTAACGGTTTCGATGTCATCAAATGCAGTGTCTTCGGTCAATAAACTCGAACCAGGCATGCCGACAAGCCTGTCCTGGTCCAAAGTGTGAATGATATCGGCGCTGAGGGAGGTCAGGGCAACAATTCGTTCAGCTGTTGGTAAATTCACTGGCGCGGTGTCCGCCTGAGTCACATCTGTTGTAGTCTCAGGTTCGGGGAGCGACGCACAGCTAGCGGTTAGGAGCCCAGCAGCTAGGATAGGAGAGCCGCATCGGAATAGAGAAGACATCATAGATTTAATTAACCGAAAGGTAGGATACTTCAGACAGAAGAATTCATCGCTGGAGATCGTCCAGACGTCGCCGCTAGCGGGCAAATTTGCAAGCCTGCACGGGTCGAGACAATCTCAACCTCCACGTCAAATACCTCGCGTAGATTCTCTGGCGTTAGAACCGCTCCCACTGGTCCAACTGTCCACAGCTTGCCCTGACTCAGCATGGCAAGGCGATCGCTATACCGCGCCGCCAAATTGATATCGTGCAGCACTGTAATAATCGATAGCCCCTGCTCACGATTCAGCCGCTTCAGTAACTCTAATAGCTGTAGCTGGTGGTGAATATCTAGATACGTTGTCGGCTCATCCAACAACAGCGCCTGGGGAGTCTGGGCTAGGGCCAGCGCCAAAAACGCCCGCTGCCTTTCACCACCAGATAGGTCCGCAACCGGACGGTGGCGATAGTGGGCAATTTCGGTCCAGCGCAGCGCGGTTTCAATACGGGCCCGGCCCGCAGCGTCCACCTCCCACTGCCACCATTCCTGATGAGGCGAGCGGCCTAGACTGACCAGTTGTTCTACGGTGAGCCCTTCAGGGACAAGCTGCTGCTGGGGCAGTAGGGCCAGCTTCTGGGCGACAGCGGTGGGCGGTAGGGTGTGAATGTCATGACCGTTGAGGAGAACCTGCCCCGTTTGGGGAGAGAGAATCCGACTTGCTAGTCGCAGCAGGGTAGATTTGCCAGAGCCGTTGGCCCCGACCAAGCTGAGCCATTCGCCGGGTTCTATCGACAGGGTTATATTCTCGACGATTCGCACTTTGCCGTAGCCGCCGGAGATCGATCGCGCCGTTAAAATCTCTTGCTGTGGCACATCAAAATCCATACCCTACACTCCTGTCAGCACAGCGCTGCGCCGATACAACAGCCAGATAAATACGGGTGCCCCAATCAGCGCGGTCACAATTCCCACAGGCAGTTCAATCGGACCAATGCGAGCCAGTAGGTCAGCGGTTGACAGTACCAGCGCCCCACCCAAGGCCGAAAAGGGCAGTACAATTCTGTTGTCGGTGCCCACCAGCAGCCGGATGCCGTGGGGAACAATCAGGCCAACGAATCCCACTAATCCGGCAATACTGACAGCTCCGGCGGCGAGGAAGGCAGCGACGGCCCCAATCATGAGGCGCGATCTCAGCAGCGATACCCCCAGACCCATCGCCAAATCTTCTCCCAAACTTAGTAAGTTCAGCTGCCGCGCTAGCAGACAGCCCAGCACTAACGCCACTGCCACACCCGGCCCAATAATCGACACCTCTTCCCAACCTCGTCCGTTCAAACTGCCTAGCAGCCAGGTCAGTGCTGCCTGCACCCGCCCCTCCCGCGCCGTCAGCAGCAGCATCGACTGCACCGCCCCAGACAGTGTCGAAAAGGCCACGCCCCCCAGAATCAAACGCTGAATGGAAATGCTGTTGCCCGTACGGGCCAACCCGTAGACGATCACCAGCGTGCCGACGCCCCCAAGCCAGGTACCCAACGGCAGCCATCCCTGCCACACTCCTAGCGACACCATCAACACCGCGACCAGTCCTGCTCCGGAGGAAATGCCTAGCAGAAAGGGGCTCGCCAACCCGTTTCGTAGCATGCCCTGAAGCAGTGCCCCGGACATGCCCAGCGCTGCCCCCACAGTCAAGGCCGCTAATACGCGCGGCAGGCGTAATTGCCAGATGATGGTTTGGTTGGTTGATTCACCCTGGTGAGTGAGGGCCAGCCAGAACTCTTGCCACGTAAGGGAGATGGAGCCACTGGTGAGGGAGAGGCCGACAATGAGGACTAGGCCCGTGAGCAAGAGGGCGGCGGCGAGGAGGGTGCGCGATCTCGCGGGTTTTGTGTGTGCGGGGACTGCTCTCA
>JBCBOC010000467.1:0-4034 GCA_039821475.1 Cyanobacteria bacterium J06632_22
CCCGACCCGACCCTAATTGCCGGGCCCACGGCCAAGCGCCTGCGCGCTTTGGAGCTAACTCAGTTCCAGGATGCCGTCCTAAGCATTCAGGTGGCGGGCGAAGCCGAGCCTGATTGGCAACTTCGAGTCGATCTCACCCCTGCCCAGGAAATTCTGAGGGAGTGGGCGCGATGGGGAGATCGTCGCTGCATTACGCGCCTGGTGAACCAGGGGCTCAAGCCCCTCGATCTGCGTGTTAAGACCGAACAAAAGGGAAGCACGCTGCACTTGGTCTGTCACGCACTGACCCCCGAGGCTACGCCCGATAGCGCGCCAGTGCTAGAGGCTGTGACCGAGCTGCTCGATCAGATCGGTCCCCAGGGCATCCACCGGGCAATGGTTTACGGTCCCTCTACGGACGGGGTTAATGCTAACTGGCTCGAGTGCATCGACCTGCCCGCCTCAGAACATCGTGCCCTCGCGACTGCCACGCGTACCCTGGCGCGCAACGGCGATCTGCATGCCATTGCCTATCAACTCACCCGCTTGGTCAACCCCGATCTCAACCAGCAGTTGACCACAGGCGGCATTCGGATACAGCTCCTGGTCAAGGACAAGCGTCTCCACGTCATGACCGACGCGCCTTGGAGCCCCACCCGGCAGGAGATTGCCCCACCCATCATTCAGTATTTTCGCAAGCATAAGCTCAGTGACATCGAGGGCGTCCGTATTTATGGTCGCCGCTCTGGGCAAAAGCGACCCAACTGGAGCCACGGTTACGACTTTAATGCCCGTCCTCGTTTGGTGCCCGAGGCCACACCAGCCTTTGCAGCCTCTGACACCTATCTGAGCGATCTGATTGAGCAGCCTACGGCGGCAGAAGCGGCCCCCGAAACCGCCGAGCCGGGGCTGACGCTGGGGCAGCAATTGCTGGACATTGGTCGCCAGATTTTGCTGCAAACCCATATGTTTACCGCCGCCGAGGACAAGTTTCCCTCGTTTATTCAGCCGACAGCTCGAGTCAGTCGACGGCTGGCCCTGGTTTGGGGTGCCGCTGGCGTGTTGCTGGCCTTGCAGATGGACTGGCTTTTTGGCCAGCTTGTTCAGACGCAGACTCCACGCAACGCCTTCCAAATTGAACAAGCTGAGCCAGATCCGGCTGATTCCTTCGCAGAGCAGTTGGCCCAGCTTGAGTGGGGCCAAGCGCCTGATCCGGATGCTGCCGCCCTAGAGGAAGCGGCCGAGTTTGAGGACCGACTGGACACGGCCCTGCGCAGAAACCCCCTGGAACACAACAGTTTTGCCACATCGGCCGTGGACGATGCCGATCTGATTAGCAGTGAAGGGCAGTCCTTTGTGTCGCTGGCTGCTGTCCTGGCCGCTTCGCCCTATCCCACCTTTATCAGCCGCCAGCTGGATGAAAAACTGGCGCTGTACCATCAGCGCATCCAGGAAGAAGGGCCACCGGATGTTTTGATTATCGGCAGCTCGCGGGCACTGCGGGGGATAGACCCAACGGCCCTGCGTCAGGCCCTGGCCACTACAGGCCGCGAAGATATCAGCATTTTTAACTTTGGTGTGAATGGGTCAACCGCGCAGGTCGCCGACCTGATCGTACGGCAGCTGCTCCAGCCTTACCCACAGCCCAAGCTGATTATTTGGGCGGACGGCGCGCGGGCCTTTAATAGCGGTCGAGAAGATATTACGTTTAATGCGATCGCAGTGTCAGAAGGCTATCGCCGCCTCAACGAAAATACGCTCTTCCCACCGGAACTCACCACGGCAACCGATCCTCAAAACACTGCTGAGCCCGAGTGGAACAACCTCAACGACCAAATCAACGGCTACTATAGCCAACTCGATAAACAGATCAGCGGTTCCTTGGCCCTCGCCTCTCGCACCTATGACAACCGAGAACGGGCCAAAACCCTAGTCCGCCAGGTCTACGATGTCACCCTGGGCCAACTCGGCGATACCGCAACGCCCACGGCCGCCGTTTCCGAAGGGGACCTGATCGACTTCGATGGCTTCCTCCCCTTGGCGGTTCGCTTCAATCCCGCGACTTACTACCAAGACCACGCTCGCGTTGCCGGGGCCTACGACAGCGATTACGATGACTTTCAGCTAGAGGGCAACCAGCTTAGCGCCTTTGGCAATCTGTTGCGCTATACCCAGTCCCAAGAAATTCCCCTTGTATTCGTCAACACCCCCCTCACTGACGAATACCTCGACGTTGACCGTAAGCAAGCCGAGATTGTTTTTCAGCGATATCTGATTCAAGCCGCCTCCCAGGAAGAGGGGTTCTTTTTCCGCGACCTGGGCCAGCTCTGGCCCAATCGTTACGATTACTTTTCGGACCCCAGCCACCTGAACCGCTATGGCGCCTACCAGGTCTCCCATCGGCTGGCCCAGGACCCCTTAATTCCCTGGACACAAATCAATTAGCGCCGCCATCCACCTGCGTCGTCCCCCGCTATGATTCTCCCTTCTGTTCTTTACGGTCTGTTTCTCCTACTGACGTTTGTGCTCTACTGGCTGCTGCCCAGTCGAGTCCCGCGGCTATGGCTGTTGTTCTTCACGGGGGTTATTTTTTATGCCTCACTCCAGTTCAACTATTTGCCACTGATGATCCTGTTGGTGGTGGTCACCTTTCTCATTGGCCGGGCTATTAGCGCCCCCCTGGACTGGCGAATACCCAACGAAGAATGGCATTTTGCCCAGCAAGACTGGAACTGGCGACGGCTCCAGCTGCTGGGGTTAGGGATTGGGCTCAACGTCCTGCTGCTGTTGGGGTTCAAATATCTCCCGGCCATCGAGTCTCTCACCCTTGTGGGCGACAATGCCGATCCTATTTTTAGCCAGCTGTTAGTTCCCCTGGGGCTGAGCTTTTTTGTGTTTGAGTGCATTGCCTATCTGGTGGATGTCTACCGCGGCATGCCCGCCACCGGCAGTATGGCTGAGTTTGCCGCCTATAAGCTGTTTTTTCCCAAGGTGATTTCTGGGCCGATCACCCGCTTTCAAGATTTTGCCCGACAGGTGCAGCGCCCCCGCCTGCCCACGGCCGACCGTCTTGTGGAGGGCGGCTGGTTGATTGCCCTGGGGGCGGTCAAAAAGATGCTACTGGCCGACCATATTGGCGTGCTGGTCAATCTGAGCTTGAACAATCTGGAGCGGGCGGGCAGCGGTGACCTGTGGCTGGCGATCTTTGCCTTTGGGTTGCAGCTTTATCTCGACTTTAGCGGCTATGTAGATATTGCTCGGGGCAGCGCCCTCTTGCTGGGCATTGAGCTCCCGATTAACTTTGACTCGCCCTATTTCACCACCAGCATTGCCGACTTTTGGCGACGCTGGCACATTACCCTGGGCACCTGGTTACGCAACTATCTGTACTTTCCCCTGGGCGGATCTCGCCAGGGCTTGATTCGCACCTGCCTGAACCTGTTAATTGTGATGCTGGTGGCGGGCATCTGGCACGGCGACCAGTTGGGTTTCCTCATTTGGGGTGGGCTCCACGGTTTGGCGCTGGTCGTTCACCGGCTCAATCGAGCCGTGTCAGAACGTTGGCAGCCGCTGGCAATAGCTTGGTCTAGTCTGCCTGGTGCAGTTCTGGCCTGGGCCTTGACTCAGATCATGGTGTTTGGCAGCTGGATTTTCTTCCGTTTGCCGACATGGAATGATGCCACGTGGGTGCTCTCCCGGCTGTGGGGGCATGCGGCAGACGTGCAGTTTGCCGAGAAGGTTTACATCGAGTCGTTAGGCATGTCGCGGACAGACATCACCCTGGCCCTGAGCGTGCTGTTTGCTGGGATGGGGGTGATTTATGCCTTCCGACGGGGGCTAAAGGTGCAGCTGAGCTGGCCGGTCAAGCTGTTATTGGTGCCGGTTTGTCTCTATGCAGCGTGGTTGTTGGCACCAGCGGAAGTGGTGCCCTACATTTACTTCGAGTTTTAAGCCCTCAAGCCTAGAGATGGCCTCTAATTTTACGTTCTGTCAGGAAGATATAGCGCTCGCCACTTTGCTTCTAAGAAAATGGCCCAATAGGCGTATTTTCTTCC
>JBCBOC010000779.1:0-2142 GCA_039821475.1 Cyanobacteria bacterium J06632_22
ATAAAATTCAGTTTCCACCTGTTCCAGGCCAGCATTCAGGTTGAATTCAACACTGAGCATTTCTTCGACTTCGAACCGTCCTGCTAGGGCTTCGCGAATCGCACGGCAGATTTATCCCCCCATGTTGGTGTTCGTTAAGCTCGTGGTCTCGCGGGGGGGGAAAGCGTTAACCGATAAAACAGCGGACAATGTCTGCCGTGCGATTCGCGAAGCCCTAGCAGGACGGTTCGAAGTCGAAGAAATGCTCAGTGTTGAATTCAACCTGAATGCTGGCCTGGAACAGGTGGAAACTGAATTTTATGTGGACCCGGTATTTCATTTACCCGCACTGTTGATCGAAGCCGACAACCAGCCCGGGCTGTTCTACAAGGTCATGTACGCCATCTGGCAGGAGGATCTACTGGTAGTCAATGCCAATTTATTGGTATGGCGCGGCCGAACCCGCCTCATCCTTTATTTGCTGGGGCCCAATGAAAGCTTAATTCCCGAATATCTAGGGCAAAAGATCGCGGAAGGGGTCCGCTATCGGCTCCTCGGTGATGGGTACTAATCCGTGTAATAATTTAAATATCTAAAATAGCCCCAACCGTCTGATTCAGCGTGGTTTACACGCAAGTCCTTACACAAGAGTATTGGGCGGTTTCCACACCAGTATTGGGGGCATTCGTCACTGCGATCGCCCATGGCCACAGCCGAACTTTACGGCACCACCCATCATTACACCCTGTGTCAATCGCCGCAGTCTACTGAGGCCGCAGTCGTGTTTGTGCATGGTTGGTTGCTGAGTGGTTGCTACTGGCAGCCGCTGACGCAGCGGTTAGCGCACCGATTCACCTGCCTCAGCTACGATCTACGTGGCTTTGGCCAGTCTGCACCGGGCCGCACTGACTATAGCCTAAGCGCCTATGCCCAAGACCTGCTGGCATTAATCAACCATCTCAATTTGCCTCGGGTTTGGCTGGTGGGTCATTCTCTGGGTGGCAGTATTGCCCTCTGGGCGGCCCATCTGGCCCCCCAAACCGTAGAAGGGGTCGTCTGCCTGAACGCTGGTGGTGGAGTTTACATCCGTAAAGCCTTTGACCAATTCCGCAACGCAGGCGAGCAAATGGTCCGTTACCGCCATCCGGTCTTAGCGGCCTTACCCCTGCTCCCGACGGTCTTCTCACGGATGATGGCACAGCAGCCCTTAGGGCGTCGTTGGGGCCAGCAGCGACTCATGGATTTTATCGGCGCCGATCCCAACGCTGCCAAGGGAGCCTTGTTAGAGTCCACCACTCGGGCAGAGGTTCACCAACTCCCCCAAATTGTGGCTAACCTCCCTCAGCCAGCCCTATTTATGGCCGGGGCACAAGACACTATCATGCAGCCTCGCTATGTGCGACATTTAGCCAGTTTTCATCCCCAGTTTGCCCAGGGGAATTTGGCAGAACTAGACAACTGCGGTCACTTCGCCATGCTAGAGCAAACGGCGGCTGTAGCGCAGACCATTGAAACGTTCATTACGCACCACTCAGCTGATCCGTTACGCTCACCGTCCACCACCCGACCAGACGTTACAGCGACATCCGCTTCAACGGCAGCGCTGTCAGGTTTATCTCCAGCAGACGCTGATATCCCAACAGAGGCGAACATCTACCGGCGACCGGCATAGAGTCGCTGTGCATCGATGACTGGCAACCGCGATGTCACGCCTAGATCTAACGGCGAGGCCTGTCCCTGACGAACGTGGGCAGCCGCAGCGCAGCCAATCATAGCCGCGTTATCAGTGCAGTACTTAAGCGGCGGAAAAACCACCCGACAGCCGTGAGCCTGGGCAGCAGTTTGGAGGTGCGATCGCAAACCACGATTCGCCGCCACTCCACCGCCCACCACAATGGTGTCTAACCCTTCAGCAACCGCACAGACCACCGCCCGTCGCGTCAGCGCCCGCGCCACCGTTGCCTGAAAGCTGGCCGCAATATCAGCGATGGGGAGTTCGCTAGACTCGCCTCGAAGTCTCTCCACCAGCCGTAACACCGCTGTTTTCAGGCCGCTAAAGCTGGTGTCGTAGGGGTGATAGCCGCCGCCTGGCAGTGAAATATTCCCCTCAGGCAGGGAAAACGCTTGAGGATCGCCCTGCTGGGCCAAGCGGTCGATCACGGG
>JBCBOC010000624.1:0-3081 GCA_039821475.1 Cyanobacteria bacterium J06632_22
ATAAATGTTCCGCCATTTTGCGTATCCTTCACAGAGTTTTGACTTCTTTAAACGCTTTACATTCACTTTCGCTATCTGCTTGAAACACCATGCCTGTGTACCTCGAAGATACCGCCTTCGCCACTTGGCCAAAAACAATTCTGGCGCTCAAGTGCCCAGTATGGTTGCCAAGTGGCCCACCGTCGTGCTTTGTCTGAGCGCCTACGAGCAATACTGTCCTGGTGTAATACCGACAGAGCGCTTAAAGTGTCGGGTAAAGTGGCTTTGGTCTGCGAACCCCGTATCCAGAGCCACATCCGTAATAGACGTGCCGGACAGCAACATGCGTTTAGCCTGCTCAATCCGCACTTGCAACAGGTAGGCGTGGGGTGGCAGCCCGATTTCTTTACGAAAGCTCCGCAGCAGCCGCAGTGGTTTCATCCCGGCCAGGGTCGCCAGTTCCGACAGGGAAATATTTTGTGAATAGAACGCTTCAATGTAGTCGCGTACTTGCTGAACGCTCTGACTAGAAGGCGTTACAGGCGGAGAGATAGATTCGGCATGACGGGTGATGAGATCCGTAAGGGCTGAAACAAAATAGCTTTCTTGAACAAGGTTAATCGGGTCGTTTTCCAGTCGTTCGATGAGGTAACGTAGTCGCTGGGCGAGGTTGCGATCGCACACCTTTCCCGCTCGAAAGTAGGGCAACCCGGTTTCAGCCACCATGGCTTGCGCCATTAGCGCCGCACTGGGGTAAATCATCCGATAGCTGTAGGGACGCTTTTCCACCGTCCCCCCCCAATGCACCTGCCCCGGATTAATGACAACGATATCTCCAGGTCCCAGAACATATTCCTCTTCACGGGTTTCATAGGCCAGACGGCCTTGATTCACCACACCTAGGCCAAATTCGCTATGCAGATGGCGGGTAAACGCATGGCAAATGTTATCGCCGCGCAGCACCTCCATATGATCGAGTATCGGGACCTGCCAAAGCTTCACGCAAGGCTTACGATTAGCGGATTTCCCACTGGATGCTCTCTGGGTCGGGGATGCCTGGGCAGATGACGCTGAGACTGCAGCGGTAGAGTCAGAGGAGGACTTGCGCATGGGACTTGCGAAGATTGGTGCGATCGCAAAGATTCAGAAGTCGATTGGATCGGGAACCCTCGCCTAAGCCGCACTCCCGCTGAAGCCGATAGCGTCCTCCCGGTTGTCGTCCCGGCAGTTTGCGCTCAGTCACAGCGATCATTATGGGATCGTTCTGGACATGGCCAAGGTTTAGAATTCCACCATGCCCCTAGCCTAGCGATGATTGCCGGGTCCGTCTTGTACATTTTTTCACTTTGCCCCTCCCTTCGACGATTTGCCTATGACTGCGACGCTGAAAGATCGAGCCGCCCAGCTTCAGGCCCTACGAGACAGCCTGCGCGAGGGGCAGCAGCGACTGGCCGACTGGCGCGGCGGCACCTTGGCAGTGTCAGCGGTTCCAGGCTCTGGCAAGTCCACTGGCATGGCAGCCGGGGCAGCCATTGCCGTCGCCCACTACCAACTCCATGCCCGCAAGCAGTTGGTCATGGTCACCTTTACCCGTTCGGCAGCAGCCAACCTCAAAGCCAAGGTACGCCAACATTTGCGAGCGCTCAAACTACCTTTAAACAGCTTCACCGTCCAAACGCTACACGGGCTAGCGCTCAATATCGCCACCCGTAACCCCGAGGTCTCGGGCATTAATCTAGAGACGACCACCCTAGTTTCTCCTAATCAAGGAAACCGCCTGATTCGCACAGCTGTTGAGCAATGGATTGGCCAATGTCCAGGTTTATACCAAAGACTGACCGAGGGGCGAGGCTTTGACGGCGAAGAAGCGGAACGGCTGCGACGACAGTCGGTCCTGCGAACAGAGGTGTTACCGAACCTAACCTATACCGTGGTCCATGAAGCCAAAAGTTCAGGACTTCAACCTGTAGAGCTACAACAGGTGGCACAGACTCTGGTGCGTCGGGTCCCCGCCGATGGCGCAAGCGATGCAGAGGACTATGACGTCCTGACGATGGCTGCCGGTCTCTACGAGCGCTATCAGGGACTGCTAGAGGAGAAAGGGCTAATCGACTACGACGATATGATCCTAGCGGCACTGCGAACATTGGCGGATCCAGATATTCGGGCACTGTGGCAGTCGCGAGTGTTTGCCGTTTTTGAAGATGAGGCCCAGGACTCCTCGCCGCTGCAAACACGGCTACTCGAGCTACTGGCAGCAGACCCCGACCAGCCAGACGGACTGCCCAACCTGGTGCGGGTCGGTGATCCTAACCAGGCGATTAACTCCACCTTTACGCCAGCGGACCCGGTCTTTTTCAATCAGTTTTGCGATCGCAACCGTTCCCGCCATCGCTTAGCCACCATCGACCAAGCGGGCCGCAGTAGTGCAGTGATTATGGACGCCAGCAATGCGGTACTGCATTGGGTCAATGCTCATCTAAGAGAACCCGCCTTCCGCGCCCAAGACATACTCCCCGTCCCGCCCGATGACCCTCAGCCCAACGCCAACCCTGGGCCCATCGGCAAAGGCGTGGTCCTTAAAAAGCCCAAAGATATCGTGCGCACGGTGCAGCTCATTGCCCAGCAAGCTGTCGAACACGACCGAAACGATCCCACGCTGACGATGGCCATCCTGGTGAGAGAAAACCGTCAGGCCAGATATATCCGAGAACTATTGGAAGATCCAGAGCGGCTAGGGTTTGACTGGGAAGAAACCGGCATTCGGATTTTTGACGTGGGGCATCGCGATCGCAAAACCCAGATTCCCCTAGAAACGCTGAGATTACTACAATTTATTGAGCGTCCCCACTCATCCGACTACCTCAAAGGGGCGCTGCGCGTCCTAGTAGACCGCCAGTGCATCCCCACCCAAGACCTAAACCCCCTGACCACGGCCCCCGAACAGTTTCTGTACCCCGGCCCCCTCGACCCCCCCTTTGAGACCACCGCTGCTCAGTCCGCCCGCCGCTACTGTACGGGCCTACTGCGGGCCCGGTTAGAACTACCGCCTTATCACCTGATTCCCTTCTTCGGCTCCACCCTCAGCTACGATCAAAGTGA
>JBCBOC010000566.1:0-3390 GCA_039821475.1 Cyanobacteria bacterium J06632_22
CGCAGTAAATTGGAAGAATCCATAGCCCTGCCGATTGTCTACGGTTTCATTCTGGCAAACTATGAATAGGTCTGTCGGGCGGATTTCCGAATGCTGGGGTTTCGAAGGATAAAAGGGCAAAAAAGGCTGCAGGGGCTCCTGCTGGCTGTGCTCGTGAGCTTAGTTCTCTGTGCAGCCCCAGCCTGGGCTGGCTTATATGAGGAGCATCCTGACATGGTGGTTGAGTGGTTAAAATTTCGCATGGACCCTGCCCAGCGGCAGCACTACATTGAGGCTGATGGTGCGATTTGGACACCCGCGCTGGCCCAGTATCCCGGTTTTATCGATAAGGTGACCTGGATTGATCCAGAGCACGATGACGAAGTGGTGTTTGTGATTCGCTGGGCGAGTCAAGCACAGTGGCAGTCCATCGATGAAGATGAGCTGACTGAGATTACCCAACGCTTTGATCGGGCCTTTGGCGAAAGTTACGACATGCTCGAATCTAAAGCGTTTTATCCCCAGCCCTAATGCCGAGTTGTCCCCGTTGCCAGCAGTCAGTGAGTGCTACGGCCATCGACTGTCCGACCTGTCGACTGCCCCTCAAGGCCCATGGCCACCCGGGCATGCCGCTGCATCGGTCCGTCGGGTCAGTGGCCTTGTGTGAGACCTGCACCTATCATTTTGACGATACCTGTACATTTCCCCAGCGTCCCCAGGCGCAAACCTGTACGCTATACCACGATCGTCGATCTCAGCCGCAGTCTCCGACCTATACCATTCCGTGGCAGCGCAAATATGCCGGTTGGATTGCCCTCGCAGGGTTGCTGGTTGTTAGTCTGGTGGTTTCGCTGCTGCTATAGCCTGCCACGGCCATAGTGGCCCCTGGGTCTGTGCCGCTAACCAGGAGAAATGTGGGTTGTTGTTGCGGCGGTGCTTGCACGCTCATGGCAATAGACACTGCTCAAAAATAGTTTCAATATTATGGCGTTCGTCGAGTTGCCAGAGACAGTTCCCGGTGCTGACGTCTTCTACGTGTCAGCCCCTTGACGCAATCGCATGGGGATATCAATCCTTCGACGGCTATGGCCGATTCAATAACTTTACGGAGGATGGAACAACGACGCTGTTAAAAGCACCGACGCTAAAAAAACGGGAAATCCGATGGTTACAGGACGGAAGAACTCGGAGATAATTAGGGTGTAGCGTCCGCCACTTTGCTTACGATATTTCTGTCACTTAAGGACCGGGTATAGGAGCCCAGTGGCCCGCCGTCGTGCACAACCTCTAAAAAGAGCTCTGATGGCGACGGCTATCAGTCTGCGTTTGTTCTCGTGAGCTGATTGAACTCAAGACAGGCGTATTAGGACGGTGGGTGTACCCGAAGATAATTAAGAAGACGATTAACCTGAGAAACGAGTGTACCGATGACATTGCATGGCCCCCTAATATTGCTGGCTGAAGATAATGAGGATAATGTCAAAACATTTTCCTGTTATCTCCGTGCTAAAGGGTATCGGCTCATGACCGCTGCTAATGGTTGGACGGCGATCGCCCAGGCCCAAGCCCACCGGCCTGACGTGGTGTTGATGGATATCCAAATGCCAAAAATGGATGGGCTAGAAGCAATTCGACGACTGCGGCTGATGCCAGCTATTGCCTATACGCCGATTATTGCACTAACAGCGCTGGCGATGCCCGGTGATGCTGAACGTTGTTTAGCGGCGGGTGCAGATGAATATCTCAGTAAGCCAGTGCGACTGAAGCATCTCCATCGAACCCTTCAACGACATTTGAAACCCCGTTCTACGGTACTGGCGTCTTAACGCGGGATTTTTCCCTGGAGTCCAAACCAAGATGACAACTGCCAATATTCTCGTGGTGGACGATGAGCCAGATAATTTTGACGTCATTGAAACTCTGCTCAGTGGGACAGAATCGTTCGACTCACCGGCTTACAGCCTGTTTTATGCCAGTAGTGCCCAAGCTGCGATGGCTGGTCTGGAGACGTTTTCTCCAGACCTGATACTGTTGGATGTGATGATGCCCAATATTAGTGGTATTGAGTGTTGCCAACAGATTAAGGCGATGTCTCGATGGCGTCACATTCCCATTGTGATGGTTACGGCACTCACTGATAAAGCCGATTTGGCACGTTGCTTGTCGGTGGGCGCAGATGACTTTATCAGTAAGCCTGTACATGGGCTAGAGCTGCGGGCTAGGGTCCAGTCTATGTTGCGAATCAAGCAACAATACGAAGACCTGCAATCTCTAATGCAGCTGCGAAAAGATATGGTTAATATGGTCGTCCACGACCTACGGAATCCTCTGACCAGTCTTTTTTTGGGGCTAGATCTGCTGGAGCATAGTGGTGGGCTATCGGCACAGCAGAACGCCAAGCTAGACGGTATGAACCAGGCTGTTCGGTCCCTACAGCAGCTGATCGATGACATGTTGAAGCTGGCACAGCTAGAGTCAGACCAGATGGTCTTGCACCGTGAGAGGATCGATGTCTGTGCGTTAGTGCAATCTGTGGTGGGCAACTTTGTCCCCTTGGCTGAACAAAAACATCAGATCCTGCGATGTCAGTTTCCCGAGGATGATCTACCGCCCGTGACCGTTGATCAAACGTTGATGCATCGCACGCTGGATAATCTGCTCTCGAATGCCATTAAGTTTTCGCCCGCCCATGGTGAGATCTGGGTGACGGTTGCAGCTTTGGTGCCTGGGAGAATCCGGCTACAGGTGCGGGACCAGGGGCCGGGAGTGCCGCAGGCGTTGCGGGAACAAATTTTTGAGAAATTTGCTGTGGGGCAGCAACACCTGAACGTGGTGCAGACCGGGCTGGGCTTGGCCTTTTGTAAGCGGGTGGTGGAGGCGCACCAGGGTGAGCTGTGCGTGAAACCGAATCAGCCCCGAGGCAGTATCTTTGAGCTGACGCTGATGGGCTGACGCTGATGGGCTGACGCTGATGGGCTGTTGCGATGGATGCGAGTCGTATAGCTCGGGGCAGTCATGGTCGTCGTAGGGTGGGGGAAAGCATTCGCCTGCGTTACGGGGCTCCCAGGGCAAGAGGCGCTCTGCGTCAGAAACTCGAGTCATGGAATTTACCTGGCCATGCTACCGGTGTGGCGCGGTTGATTCCCTAATAATTCTGATGACGCAATGGGCTGAAATTGGTCATCCTATAGCTTGAAATAGCTTCCGGCGGTCATGGCCAGCTTGAGGGAGCCATTAGCATGGAAAACATGTCTGCTGTCTTATCTCCCGTTTCGTCTAGTGATCGGCTGCTTCAGGGTATTGCGATCGCAACCAATCGACTTCTGACGGTCCGCGATGACCACCGGGCCATTCAGGCTGCGCTAGATGCCCTAGGGCCTGCGACGGACGTTGATCGCATTTATCTATTTC
>JBCBOC010000512.1:0-3701 GCA_039821475.1 Cyanobacteria bacterium J06632_22
CGGTGGACCCCGGCGCCGTCTTTATCGAGGGCAAACACGTGGGGATGATGCCCTAATTCTGCCAAGGCTTCGGCCAGGTCTAGGGGGTGAATGACGCTGCCGCGTGGCTTGGTCGAGTAGGTCAATAGCGCAATCCGCAGGGCCATCACTTACCCCTGTCGCGCCGTGGTGCCAAACCCGGTCAGGGGATGCGCCAGATCCCACAGCATGGCTTTTTCGCTGGCCTGGGTGAGCCAAACTTTTGTCCCGTCCGTTACCTTGCCTATGGCCTGGCAGTTTAGGCCATAGGGGGTAACCGTATCGACAACCTGTACAACATTTTCGGGGGGGACAGCCAGCAAAAAGCCAAAGCTAGGAAAGCTGGTGAGCCACTTTCTGGAAGGAACCTTGGGGGGCTGCGGTACCCGGTCTAGGTCCAGTATGGCACCGCAGCCGGAGGCCTCTGTTAGCATCAGCAACGTTCCGGCGACTCCCCCCATGCTGATGTCTTTTCCGGCATGGCATAGCTTTGTTTCCGCCAGCTTAGGCAGTAAGGCTAAGTGCTGGCGAAGTTGGGCTGGGTCGGCCTCGGTGGCGGCATTCCAAAAGGGATAGTCCGCATAGTACTGTCCGGCCAGGTTGACCATCATCACTAGGACATCCCCTGGCTGGGCATCAAAACTCGTGATCAGCTGCGGTGCCCGACCCAACACCGCGACGGCGAGTCCGTCATAATCGCTATGGCAGTTGGTATGTCCACCGACAATCGGTACACCATAGGCCTTGGCTGCAGCCGTCATCCCGGCCCAGAGGGGCTGACTGATGGCCTCAGACTGACTCCATAGGGCATCGACCACAGCGATCGGCGTCCCGCCCATGGCGGCCACGTCCGACAGATTCACCATTACGGCGCACCATCCTGCAAACCAGGGCGATTCTGCCACTAATTGGGGCCAAATCCCCTCTGCGGCGAGCAGCAGATAGCCATCGCCGTCGGGAATGGCGGCACAGTCGTCTCCCAGGCGAATGGGGTCACCCATCGTGCTGAGCACGGATTGACCGATGGCGGTTGCCGCCGTTTGAATGTCGCGCTTGCCCAGAATGCTGAGGGAGGCTCGCAACGATGCGGCTAGTGCTGCTACTGCCATCGCAGCTAGGCCACCTGAGGGTTGGACAGGGCCGGACGGGGTTGGTCCGTCGGCGGGTAAAAGTCTAAATCGGCTTCCATCAGATGATGGGGATGACCCAGGATGTCGATTTCTTCGAGGCTTTGCCAGTGGAGTCGGGTAAAGAATCGGACATTTTGCAGTTGGACGGTGGCCAGAAAGCGATCGCACCCCCAGGTGTTGGCCGTGGTCACTGCCTTTTGGATTAGCCCTTTGCCAATGCGCCCCACCCGTCGAAAATCAGCATGGACGCCCAAGCGGCCACCGTACCAGAGACGAGGTGCATCTTCGTAAATTCTGACGACGCCGACAACCTGATCAGGCTGATGTGCGATCGCAACAATGGGATAGGCCGTCTCATCCAACTTATCTCGGTCATGCTGCTCAAATAGGCCCTGCTCATCACAGAAAATCTCTTTTCTGAGTCGGTAATAGTCTGCCTGTTCCTTTGGCGATAGAGCCAGCTCAAAACTATAGGTGCGTTTAGCCATGAGATTTAAATATCAATGTTGTTTCTACGCTTTCTCAAACAGTGACAGGGCCGAACAGGCACCACACTTAGCACAGCCGGCTTTGATCTCACTGGACAGCAAATTTGCTTGTCTGAGTTGTTGGCCAATGACCTGGTACAGCTCATACATAAACTCACTGCTCGGGGCCGGATGATGGGCTAAGGGCGTTCCAACAATGGGCACAAACGGCACTACAAAGGGATAAACCCCCAGCTTGATTAGGGTTTCGCTGGTTGCAAGCAGGGTCTCTTTACTGTCTCCTAGGCCCGCCAACAGGTAGGTGCTGACTTGGCCGCGACCAAACACGCCCACGGCGGCGGCAAAGGCCTTGTAATAGTAATCCATCGAGACCTTGGCTTTACCGGGCATGATTTTGGCCCGGACTGCTGGGTCGGCGGCCTCTAAATGCATACCTAGACTATCAACGCCAGCGCGGTGCATTTTCTCAAACCAGCGGAAGTTGTCTGGTGGTTCGCATTGGGCCTGTAGCGGCAGATTCACCCGATCGCCAATTGCCTGGGCACAGTCGGTCAGATAGGCCGCACCTCTATCCGTGGTGTTGGGAGTACCGGTGGTAAGAATCATATTCTCCACTCCGTCTAACCGGACGGCCGCTTCGGCCACCTCTGCAAGCTGATCGGGCGTTTTTTGGGCAATGGTGCGCCCCGCCTCTAGGGACTGACCAATGGCGCAAAACTGGCAGGCAGTGCGGCGGTTTTCGTAGCGAATGCAGGTTTGCAGAACCGTCGTGGCCAGTACGTTACGGCTATGCAGTAGAGCAATTTTCCAGTAGGGTATGCCCTCAGCCGTTTGCAGTTGATAAAACTTGGGCTGTTGGGGAAAATCCACCGTAGCAACGGGCTCTTGGTCTTTTAGCAAGAGCTTTTCGCCCGTAGCGGTCGCCTTGAGTGTATAGGGAGACTGCGTCGCGCCGTCCGTATAAACCGGTACCATTACCGTGGTATCGCCAATGGTGACCGCCTTATGGTCCGACGGCCCGGCCCCGCCTTTGCGGCCTGATGCCCCCGTGGCATCGGAGACCAGATTGAGCCCCTTCGTTTGCAGTTCGGTAATAACCTGTTGTGAGTTCATAAAATCAGGGGCCTGTCCACAGTAAGTTGTTATGAGTGCAGCAGCACGGCTATTAAAATATGAGACTGCAACGCTGCAATAAATTTAGAATCTAGACCTAGAAGCCTGTTGAAATTGAAAATTGTGATCGTCAATATGTGATCGTCAATAATAGTGAAACAGTGAGGCGGTGATAGTGAGGCGGTGAAATAGTACTCACTTCACTACTTCACTCGCTGTCTCATACAACTAAGCCTTGATGCTGCACTAAGCAGAAGCTACCGTTGTTGTTTCTGGGGTGACTAGCGATAAATCTGGAAGTTCGGGTGCGGCTCCTGTTGCCGAAGCTGCAGGCATCGCATCAGGACTGCTAACAGGCGCTGTAACACCGGCACTGGTCACGCTGTAGGTCGCTGTATTCATCTGTAGCTGCAACAGGTCGGGGCGAGCGTAATGCCCCACCGAGTCCATCATGCGTTTGCGCTTAGTAATCAGAGAGAAATCGAGGTCGGCAATGGCAATGCCCTCGCCCTCACGAATCGGCTCACATAAATGCACGCCCTCGGGACTGATGATAGCCGTATAACAGCCGCCTCGTAATACCTTCTGCAGTCCTTCGTTAGGTGCAATGGTCGTCACCTGCTCATCGGTTAGCCACCCGGTGGCATTCACCACAAAACAACCGGACTCCAGAGCATGGTGACGCAGCGTTACCTCGGTTTGTTCAGAAAAAATGTTGCCCACCATCGACCCTGGAAACTGGGCGCAGTGAATTTCCTCATGGGCCGCCATCAGACTGTAGCGGGCGAGGGGATTGTAATGCTCCCAGCAGGCTAGTGCACCGACTCGACCCACCGCCGTCTCACAGACCTGTAAGCCACTGCCATCCCCTTGCCCCCAGACCATGCGTTCGTGGTAAGTCGGGGTAATCTTGCGTCGCTTTAGCAGACAGGTCCCATCAGCATCAAAGATC
>JBCBOC010000082.1:0-9446 GCA_039821475.1 Cyanobacteria bacterium J06632_22
AGAGATATTGAAAAAGTGTTTCTCTTGGGTGTAAAACAGGTAAACATTGGTAGTTTGGCCGTAAAAGATCCTGAAACAGTAGCCCAATCGGATGGCGGAACTGGCCGGGCACCACTGACTCTCCAAACAGCTGCACCAAACCACTGCTCGGTGTGTAAGCGCCGCACAGTGTCATAAATAGGGTGGTCTTGCCGCAGCCGTTGTGGCCGATGATGCCGACCCGCTGCCCCACGGCGACCTGTAGGGACAAATTTTTAAGGACGGGGGGGCGGTCCGGGTAGGCAAAGCACAGCTCCGTGAGCACAATGGCAGGCTCAGGGGCATGGTAAGCCAGTTCAGCGGGTTGGGTAACAACAGAGGTCATAACGGTGGGAGTAAAAAATTAAGCGAGCGCTGGGGCGTCTGGGCCGACAGCTCAGACTGTAGAAAATCAAATCCGGCCTGGGGCTGAACCGTTAACAAATGTCTTAAATCACAGCATGGCGTCTCAAATCGTTAAGGAAGCATAGGTTCATATCAACTACAGCCGGTGCAGCACGATTAGCGTCGCTGCGATCGCACCGCAGGCCACCACACCTAAAACATCCATCGCTGTTCCCCAGGTTTGGGTTTGGGGCTGCACAGCCTGACCGTTGCCATAACCCCGTAATCGCATGGCTTTGTACACCCGTTCTGACTGCTCGTAGGTGCGGATGAGGAGCGTCCCCGTGACGGCGGCCAGCGGTTGCCACGTTTGGGTTCGATGAAAACTAAACCCTCGCAGCCGCATGGCTTGTTTGAGCCGGGCCAGCTGATCGGCGATGTCAAATAGGTAGCGGTAGGCCAGTAGGGTCATGTCTGCCAATAGGTCGGGCAAGCCCAGCCCCCGCAGCGCCCCAATCAGTTGCAAAAACGGGGTACTGCCCAACAGCACAATGCCCAGGGTAATCATGGATCCAAATCGACCGGCTACCAGCAACATCGTCAGCAGGCCCTCCTGACGCAGCGCCAGCGGTCCCCAGCGCCAGAGCACCGTCGAACCCGACAGCCACGGCAGGGTAATCACCACGCCCAGCAGAAACAGGCTGGGATAGCGTAGTCGCGATCGCAAAAAACTGAGCGGTAACCGTGAGGCCGCATACAGACTTGCTGTGACGCTGACCATCACCGGTACCAGCCAGAGGGACTGGACGGTGGCGTAGCCCACCACCAGTAACCCTAGACCGACGAGCTTACTGCGGGGCGCCCATTGGTGAATGGGGGAGTGCCCCTGGGCGTAATGTTCTATTTCTGTATTCATCTTTTGTTCGTAGGGGGCAATGTTACAGGGGACCCCGAACGTCAGCGGTGATGGGTTGCCGCACAGGGGCTGACCGCATTGCTGCGCTGACCAATTCGGGCTTGACCCGCTGCAAAAACGTCACCAGGACCGCGGTGAAGGCCCCTTCTGCTAATACCAGCGGTAGGTGCGCCAGCCCCAGGCCCAACAACGCCGCCCGTTCAGTACCGGCATCTAAGGTTGGAGGCAGGGTGAGAACAATGATGCTAATAAACAGCACGGCGCCTAGGCCAACGCCGACTGACCCAGCCAGAAAACTTGCGATCGCAGTCCCCCGGCGAAACGGCAGCCGGTCTCGCAGCCGAAAGGCACCATAGGCCATCAGCGCGGGCCAGCCCA
Source organism: Cyanobacteria bacterium J06632_22 (assembly GCA_039821475.1). Lineage (GTDB taxonomy): Bacteria > Cyanobacteriota > Cyanobacteriia > Phormidesmidales > Phormidesmidaceae > CAWUKV01. Next base: position 1,658 of record JBCBOC010000082.1, read on the forward strand.
TGATGCAGGCATTGACGCCTAAGGTGGACAAGCCGCCGTGGCCAATGAACATCGCTTGAAAGAACAGACCAATCAAAATGGCAGGGAAGGCATAAAACCCCAACATGGCGCCCAGCAAACCGTTCAGTACGAGATGTACACTCAGCGGCGGTACGGGAATGTGAATGGAGGACGCCACAAAAAAGGCGGCTGCTAATAGAGACGCTTTCGGCACATGGCGGGCAGGATCCAACTGCCGGTGAATTTGCTTCAAGGCATACCAGGTCGTTAGCCCCGTGAGGCCATAGCCTGCAATACAAACAGGGGCTGGTAAAAATCCATCGGGAACGTGCATTAAGTCTCCTGGTTACTGGGATTGGAACTGGGGCTAGGTAAACTGGATGGCACGACGGGCGGCGACCGACGGGCAAAAAACAGCGCCGTGCCCAGAAAGCCCCAAACCACCGCCAATCCAGTAATCACCTTCTGTAGTGTCGATAGTCCTGTATCAAAGGAGGGCGCCTTAGCGCCCCCCTCAGTGCCTAGGGGAACCGTAATACTTTGACCGTGACCCGCCTTGCGAATGATCACTTCCCAATTGCCAGCAACGTCGCTTGGAATAAACTCAAACACCCCAGATGCGTCTGTTGTTCCCGTTAGCCAAGGCGTTTCGACATTGTCAGGGCTGTAAACAGCGACCTGCCCCTGGGCAATCGGTTCTCCCGTGTCGTACTGACTGGTAATGCGCACCGTGGTCAGGGTCTCAACTGAGCTGATGGCCCCATGGGCCCAGGCCGGTAGAGCTGCCTGGCTGCTGACCAATAGCCCGAATATGGCGCTGATCCAGAAACGATACTGCTTGACGTTCAAAGCTGCTCTCACGGTCAAAGCTCCTCTTCAGTGGCTCTTGTGGCTAAAGTGCCTGGGACTGGCAATGCCCTTCGCCCACATGCCCAAGTCCTTCAAAAATAATCTGAAGCTGCTGATAGTCTTGGGGCGATAGGTTCGCTTCAAGATCTTGGGGCGATAGATCCACTTGACCGTTATTCGCCAAAGCTGCAAACGGCTCAAACCCTAGGGATTTTTGGTTCAGGTAATCGTCAGCGGGTAAATCAACATCGCCAAAGAGGTGATCGAAGTGGAACGTCGCTTCCACTGTTGCCGTGTCGCCGGCTTCCAAGAAGCCCTTACGCGTTTCACCAACAAAGTCACCGCAGGTAAATTTCAGCGCCGGAGCCATAGCAATCGTGAAGGGAATCTCAGTGCCCGCTTGTGTCGCCGTGCCCACCATGACAAGCGCGGGTTCATCCGCCGCCACTAGCTCCCAGGTCAGCGCATTGTAGCGTCCTGCGGCTGTCTCTACTGCACCGATGATAATGGGGTTCGCTGTTTCGTCACCGGCTGCCAGATCCACCGTGACTGGACCCGCAATTTCTGCGGGTGATTGAGTCGTGGTAATTGACTTGTCCTGGTCGGGATCAAAAGCAGGCTCTGCCTGATACGCAGCGATATTGGCTAGCTTGACATCAACCCGATCAAAGGTAATATCCCAGCCATCTTTAGTGGTAAATCCTTGGCGGACAAAATCTTCGCCGTTGGCCTCGATTTGTAGTGTCCCAACAGCGGCATCACTCTCTTTGGGGGTTCCAACCGCATCTTCTGCGGCCGGCTGACTACAGCCCAGCAGCGTCAACGCTGCTCCGCTGCCGATCGCAGCGACTGTCCACTGCGTATACCGACCGCAGGCTGTTTTCTTATCCCAGAGCATAAACTGATTACCTCTAGCGAATTGCCTCCAAAGTTAAGCGTCGCCCCCTCATCGGATTCAATGCCCCCTAGGGGGACAAGCTCACACTATTTCCCCAGGCATATCCTGTAACCCGCTCTCTGTATGCTTTTTAGAATCCGAAAGCAAACATAAACCCTGAATAAAAAAAAACCGTCAGCAACAATTGCTAACGGTTCGCCTTAAAACGAATTGTCCCTGTCACAAAGTTTTGCGCTTATGCCAGTTCAATCATTGTTGGACCATTGGACTGGCATTGAAGTTGGGAAATCATCCCGACCTTACTCGACTGTGATACCGACGGGGGTGGTGGCAATCTGGGGGGCAACAAACACCTGAGCAAAGAAAGGTGCGCTGCTACCCTCGTCTGCCAGTCGAATGTTCTGCACGTGATTGGCAACTTCAATGCTTTTCACGTCGTAGGTCTGGGTTGCCAGCTTGGGATAGAGGCCAATGCCAATGATGGGCACTAGCAAACATAAGGCAATGAAGGATTCGCGGGGACGAATGCTCCAGGCATTGCCCTCTGGCAACGCAATCTCACCTGGGGTGCCATAGAACACTCGGCGCAGCATCGACAGCAGGTAAATGGGGGACATGATTACACCCACTGCAGCCAGGATGACAATAGCTGACTTAAAAAAGACACTGTAGGCATCACTGGTGGCAATCCCTAAGAAGACTGCAATCTCAGCGACAAAGCCGCTCATCCCAGGCAGTGCCAGGGACCCCATGGCCGCTGCAGTAAACAAAGCAAAGGCGACCGGCATGGCACGACCCAGTCCGCCCATCTTATCCATGGACAGAGTGTGGGTGCGCTCGTAGGCTACACCCGAGAGGAAGAACATCACCGCAGCGATCAAACCGTGGGAGATCATTTGCAGTAGTGCACCACTGATACCCAAAGTCGTAAAGGCTGCTAGGCCAATGAGTACGAAGCCCATGTGGGCGACCGAAGAATAGGCCATACGACGCTTCAGATTGTCTTGAGCGAAGGCCGTAAAGGAGGCATAAACAATGTTGATGACCCCGAGAATGGCGAGAACCGGTGCGAAGTAAACATGCGCGTCGGGCAGCAGCTCGATATTCATACGAATCAAGCCGTAGCCAGCCATCTTCAGCAGAACGCCCGCCAGAATCATTGAAACAGGTGCCGGCGCCTCGCTGTGGGCATCGGGTAGCCAAGTATGGAGGGGGAAAATGGGCAGTTTGACACCAAAGGCTATCAGGAATCCTGTGTAGGCCAGGAGCTGGAACGTTAGTGGAAAGTCTTTCAGTGCCAGATCACTTAGGTCAAAGCTAACGGTATCGCCATAGAAGGCCATCGCTAGCGCTGCCACCAGAATGAAAATAGACCCGATAGCGGTGTAAAGAATAAATTTGGTTGCCGCATAGAGTCGTCTAGACCCACCCCACATGGAAATCAGTAGGTAGACCGGAACCAGTTCCAATTCCCACATGATGAAAAACATCAGCAGGTCTTGAGAAAGAAAAACACCCAACTGAGCGCTATACATCAGCATCAGCATGGAAAAGTAAAGCTGCGGTTCTCGCTTGACATTCCACGATGCCAAAACGGCCAGCGTGGTTACCAGGCCACTCAACACCACCAAGGGCATAGAGAGACCATCCACTGCCAAGGTCCAGGTCAAACCAATTTGTGGGACCCAAGCGAAACTGTCGACCAGCTGTAAACCTGAAGCCTGCAGATCGTAGTACTTGGCGAAAACGTAGAGAATTAATCCAAACTCAGCCAAGCTAATGGCTAGGGTGTAGTTGCGAATAGCTTCAACCCGTTCTTGGGGTATCAGCGGAATGACAAACGAAGCCAGTATCGGAAATAGAACTAGCGTCGTCAGCCAGGGAAAGGATCCATCTAACATGACACGTGGTTTATCACAGCTCAACAGAAGCGCGCAGAGTTGCTCTGAGAGGTCGTTGTCTAGTTCGAGGAGAATTTAAGCCTTACAACTCAGGCTCATAAGCCTGAATTCAAGATTTATCTTTGAAGCGCTACCCAACAAGCCTAGACCTGGGGGCATAGACGACTGATTTCGCGGCGGCCTACCGGACGAAGGTCGGAGGAATCCAGAACGCGCTGCTACCCAAACACGTCGCTAGGCGAACGTCCCTGACGGCAATGAGAAGAAATACTCATCGTGCGCACGTCCATCAGTATATGAAACTTGATTAACTTTTGATAAGGTAGTTTCTCGTAAAAAATGATGATTTTTCTTAAAAGTTATTGTTATATAAAGGCTTGAGAAACTCAGTAGAAAATCGAACATAAGCAATTCAAATGTAAGTGGCGATAGACATAAGTGTAAAAGTGTATTGATGAAAATTCTTTGGCGACAAAATCTATCCAAAGATATAGCTGTCGTGCACAAACCTTTGTGGCGACTGCGCCGCCATTTCGTTATGAACTCAGCAGGATAGCCCCACTGGGTGTCCTAACGGGATTGGTGACAAAACGGCGAAAACGATATTTGGCCCAAGGCCCCCACAAAAGTTCTGGGCTCAGGACTGCAACTTCTGTCTTTCAGGGGCTTAGCTGTTTGCTGGCGCGACTGCGACAGTGCCCGTTCTATCTAGCGCCAGAGGTTGCGCTTGTACCGTATACCCAGGCTGCCATTGCGTTTGTAGGTTGTGGGCCACCGCTGCGGCTCGGTCGATGGGCGCTAGGGCCAGTAGCGTGGGTCCAGCGCCGCTAATCACCAGTCCCCATGCTCCGGCCGCCAGTGCGGCAGCATGGGCTGTTCCATAGTCAGGAATCAGCGTCTGCCGATAGGGTTGGTGAATGCGATCGCACAGTGCCCCCTCCAGCCAATCACCGTTGCCGCTCTCCAGACCGCGCAGCAATAGCCCCACATGGGCTGCATTAAAGACAGCATCGTCACGGCTGTAGGTGTGCGGCAAGACTTGGCGGGCTGCTGCCGTCGACAGCTCAAAGTCGGGAATCGCCACCACGGGGGTGATGTTTGGGTGCCAGGCGACATCACAGAGCATCCAGGGTTTGCCTGCGCCACCGGCGGCTAAATAGCAGCCCCCCATCAGAGCCGGTACCACATTGTCGGGGTGGCCCTCGATATCCGTCGCTAAGGCGGCAATTTCGGCCCGGCTTAGGGGCATCCCAGCCAGCTGGTTTGCGCCCACGAGCCCACCCACAATGGCCGTGGAAGAGCTGCCTAGCCCTCGCGATAGCGGCACGCCTAGCTCAATGTCAATGCGGATAGGCGGGATTTCAAGGTCCTGTTTTTGGTAAAGCGCGGTAAATGCTTTGTACGCCAGGTTGTTGCGATCGCAACCGACCCGGTCAGCCTCAGGGCCGGTTACCTCAATGTGTAGGGGCTCATCTGCTAGGGAAAATCGAAACCGATTGCTCAAGGTCAAGGCCGCCCCCAAGCAGTCAAACCCCGGGCCCAGATTTGCGGTTGTAGCAGGTACCGTCACGGTCACGGTGGTCGGGGACATGGGGTAATCGGCGTTAACTGTAGATGTGCTGGGTCTAGAATGCTGGGTCTAGAATGCTGGGGTTAAAAATCACTGTGGTTCTTCAAAGTTGCCTGGAGACGTTCTAGGACTTCTGGGATTGCGATCGTACCGAGGTCCCCTGCCCCCCGCGTCCGAATACTTAGGGTATTCGCCTCAACTTCTTTATCGCCAATCACCGACATCAGTGGGATTTTGGCTTTCTCTGCATTGCGAATCATTTTGCCCAAACGCTCACCGCTATCGTCCACCTGGACGCGCACGCCAATTTCCAGCATTTGTCCGGCGACCTGATGTGCAAACTCAGCATGGGTCGCACTGACCGGTAACAGTCGGATCTGTTCTGGGGCTAGCCATAGGGGGAAGTCCCCGGCGTACTCTTCAATTAAGATGCCAATGAGGCGTTCCAGCGAACCGAACGGTGCCCGGTGAATCATTACCGGACGCTGGCGGGAGCCATCTTCTGCCACATATTCCAGTTCGAACCGTTCTGGTAGGTTGTAGTCTACTTGCACGGTTCCCAACTGCCATTCTCGGCCTAGGGCATCCGTGAAAATAAAGTCAAGCTTTGGCCCGTAAAAGGCCGCCTCACCAATCCCCTCAAAGTGATCCATGCCCAAGGTTTCCACGGCACGGCGAATAGCAGTTTGCGATTTCTCCCAAACCTCATCCGTGCCGATGTACTTATCCGATGTCGGGTCGCGGAAGCTGAGCCGAGCTTTAAAGTTCTTGAGCTGTAGGCTTTTGAAGACGGCCAAAATCAGATCGACGACCTTAATAAATTCATCATTGAGCTGATCGGGGGTCACGAACAGGTGGGCATCGTCCACAGTGAAGCCTCGCACCCGCGTGAGCCCCCCTAACTCGCCAGACTGTTCATAGCGATAGACCGTGCCAAACTCCGCCAACCGCAGCGGTAAATTTCGATAAGAGCGCAGCTCGTTTTTATAAATTTGAATGTGAAACGGACAGTTCATTGGCTTCATCACAAAGCCGGTTTCGCTGGCTCGATGCTCATCGTCCTCCGCCATCATCGGGAACATGTCTTCTTTGTAGTTCTGCCAGTGACCCGAAATCTTAAACAGATCAACTCGTGCAATATGGGGGGTGACCACGGGCAAATAGCCACGCTTCACCTGTTCCTGCTTGAGAAAATCCTCTAAGGTCGAGCGCAACAGCGTCCCCTTTGGCGTCCACAGGGGGAGTCCAGGACCGACATCTTCTGCGAACAAAAATAGCCCCAAGGCCTTGCCCACTTTCCGATGGTCCCGTTTCTTTGCTTCTTCACGGCGGCGTTGGTACTCGGCCAACTGCTCTGGGGTTTCCCAAGCCGTCCCGTAAATGCGCTGAAGCTGGGCTTTGGTCTCATCGCCTCGCCAGTAGGCCCCCGCCACGCTCTCCAAGGCAAAGGCCTTAGGGTTTAAGTCCTTGGTATTTTCCACGTGGGGCCCCGCGCAGAGATCCCACCACTGGTCGCCCAGATGATAAAGCGTAATCGGCTCCTGCAGGTCTTCTAAAATCTCTAGCTTGTAGGGCTCCCCCAAAGCTTCAATGCACCGCTTTGCGTCCTCGCGGCTCACCTCTTCCATGGTCACTGGAAGTCCTTTGTTGATGATCTTGATCATCTCTTTCCGAATGGACTTAAGGTCCTTTTCGGTGAATGGCTCCGGACTATCAAAGTCATAGTAAAAACCGTATTCAATCCACGGTCCAATGGTGACCTGTGCCTTAGGGAACAGTCGCTGCACAGCCATCGCCATCACGTGAGAAAACGTGTGGCGAATCCGCTTGAGATGTTCAGACTCGTCGGTCTTGGGCAAATGGATCATTGGAGTTCCATTGGCACCATCAGAGGAAGCAGCCATAGCAGAAAGTAGAGTTCAGTGGGCGAGTGGATTGTTTATGGTCAGCCAGTCCCCGTTTGAGGGGGGTGGCACCAGTGTAAGGCGATTCTTGGGAGACTTGAACCTTAAACAAACGCGAATGTTGGCGATCAAGGCTTAGGGTGGCAGCACTCCGGAGCCTATTAGAACACATTATTTAGACGGCTTACTCACCAGTAATCCGCATCACAGCAAAAAACAGCCGTTGGCACCTTGCGGCTGGAAGCTTGCAGGTTTGGCCCGCTGACCGCCCTACACCGCATCGGTATTCCGCACCTGCTGCAAGGATTAACACCGGTTTATTGTGTATCAGTCGAAGTAAAGTCTAGTCGTCGGTTAGTAGAGTAGCCTCAGTTAGCCAACTGTAGCGCGCTCGCACAGCGCGCTACAGCGATAAGCTGATTTAGGCAATGATAGGCCATGATCTACTTATTGGTGCCTGTTAGCACTCTGTCCGAAGACACCGCGATGATCGGTCTTAAGCATTAAACTTAAGCATTTTTGAGCTCAAAGTTAACGGGCTGTGCTAATGTGTTGCACTGTGGCATCCAGACGGGTGCCAACTCACGGCGGACAAGGCTTTCCACAGCATTTAAGCAAGTTCGCTGACTGGCGTCACCCGATTCTGATTCGACAACGGTTGTCGAAT
>JBCBOC010000116.1:0-8329 GCA_039821475.1 Cyanobacteria bacterium J06632_22
AAATAGTTCTCTTACACTAATTCCTACAGGATAGGTACTTAAAGCGTGTATAGTTTAGTAGCTATTTTGTAATACGCTACCTGCTTAGGGTATAAGTGCTGGTTTATGCTGTGCGCGCTACTTAATCTGCGGGTGGAGACTAAAGTCGATGAATAAATTTCTTCAGTACGTTGATTTAGCTCGGGTTTCGGAATCAGAATACTTTTCGAGTCTGAGAGATTTTATTGATCGGCTTTCCTCAGAGAATATAGCCTGTACAACTCGAGGCAGTTTGAAGAGTACCAACTTAACGGACTCTACCAAGTGGTATCGCTATACCATGCATTACATGAGGGCGTGGGAATATGTGCGGCTGCTGGATATTTTAGATATTCCTGAAGGGGCCAGTGTGTTGGATGTTGGTGGGGCGGGCACGCCGCTGACGTTTTATTTGGCGGCGATTAAAAAGTGTCAGGTCACTACCGTAGATTTGCAGCCTGAGCTAGTTGAACATACCAATGCTGTTGCTCGTCAGCAGGGGTGGCCGCTTCAGGCCGTGTGCCAAGATTTTACTCAATACACCACCGATCAATCTTTTGATTACGCTGTGAGCCTATCCGTGATTGAGCATATGCGGGATGAGGTCAAGGCCAAGACCACGGAGAAAATGGGGCAGCTCCTGAAGCCGGGCGGCAAAATTTGCATTACCTTTGATTTTGGTCAGACGACAGTTTACGAAGGCAATGCTTCGGGTGAAGTTTACTGCCAGCTGACGTCGATAGATGCGATTCGTGATTGGATGATTCAGCCTTCTCAATGCGACCTGATGGGAGATTTTGGCTTTTCTCGGGCATCGTCAGATGAAGCGGTCACTGTGAGGAATACTTTTCGAGATCTCCCGGTTATACCTTACTTTCCGCCTGATTTCGCGCCTTTGCGTCAGCTACTTTATAAGCCCTTAGGCTATACCTATGGATCGCTATTTATGGTTAAGCCTGAGGCTTAGCGGAAGCTTTTACTCTGGCTGAGGTAAGTTGTTGGCTGTGTTGTACATCTATTGAATAGTTCTGAACACTCTCTATCAAATTGTCGGGTTTTGTTTGTCTTCCGGCGACAGCGTGCTGAGCGTTTAGCGCTGTGGCGGCAAGGAAAAGGACCTGATGAGATGCTGTATGGGTTAACTCATTTGACGGTGGGCTCATTGACCGATCAGCATTCAGCCTCGTCTTTGAGAGATTGCAACAGTCAAGGTTCACCTAGTGATTGTTGTCTTGATTCTGACTATGTCGAAGAGGATCAATCGTCTAATCATTGGTTTAAGCAGATTTTTAGGCCCGTCGAGCGATGGATTGCAGCGCAAACTCAGATGGGATTTGCACTATATATTCCGCTGGAGAATTTTGCCAAGTTTAGGGCAGCAAATGTCATTGTTTGTGTCAATGACTCTTCGGGTTTGCCGGTCGTCTTTCTGAAGTGGCTAGGTCTGAGTCGCGCTTCAATTGTTTATTTCAGCCAAGGGCTAAGCGATCGCATTGCTACATCGGCCGATAAATTTTGGTGTCGTCGTTTCTTTTTGCCTCTGTATCGACACTTGCTTCTCCAATGCAGTCAAATCCTCGTGCTAGGTGAGGGATCCGCCCAGCACCTTGCAGAGGTATTTAACATTCCGCATGCCAGAATTGCCTGTATTCAGTTTGGTATTGACAGTCAGTTCTGGCATCCGGCTTCTGCGGCTTCTGCGGCACCTTATTTGCTCAGTGTGGGTAGTGACCTTGCAAGGGATTACGACACATTGCTTCAGGCTGCGCCCGATGACTTGCCTTTGAAAATCGTGACTCGTCTACCTATCGACGCTACTCATAGAGGGGATAATGTTGAAGTAGCGTCTGACTTTTCTGATACGGAACTGCGTCAGCTATATCAGCAGGCTCGACTGGTGATTGTTCCCATCAAGGATGTCTATCAGCCCTCTGGACAAAGTGTGACCTTGCAGGCCATGGCCTGTGGGAAGGCTGTCATCTTAACTAAGACAAAAGGAATTTGGTCACCTGACCTGATGCGGCATTTAGATAACTGTTATCTGGTGAGCCCGGGGCATGTCCAGGAGTTGAGAGAGGCCATTCAGTACTTTATCAGAAAGCCCTCAGAGCTCAGCAGAATAGGCAAAAATGCAAGAGCTACCGTTGAGTCTGATTTAAATAGTCAGCGGTTCTCAGAAGATATAAAGGATGTTATTTTGCAACTTGGGGCGTGATTGATGCCGGGGCTAATCGAGCTTCAGGGATGCTGATGGCAGCATTCATATGCCAGGCCTGATTTGTTGTATCAGCGTCAGTTTTCCTTGTTCATCGGTGAATTAAACTAGTGTGAAAGGAATCCTGTTGACATATGAAAGAGTTTGATAAGTATCAACGGAGTGGAGCCTATCATTGGCAGCAGGCTGATGCCTCATGGCAAAACTCCGCGTTCAACTTGCCGCTACTGTCTCGTTATCAGGCCCTGGCTGATCGGGTGAACGAAGACGACGAGGCGATTTTAGATGCTGGCTGTGGTGATGGCTACCTGCTGTATGCTGTCCATCTAAGATGTCCAAATAGCCGTTTATTTGGCGTCGATGACAATGATTTGGGTGTTCAACTCGCCCAAGAAAAGTTTATTGAAAATAATTGTCCTGCTAAGTTTCAATCGGCCTCAATCTATAGCCTGCCATTTCCGGATGAGAGCTTTGACGTCGTTTTGAATGCAGATGTGATTGAGCATTTAGATCAGCCGGATGCGGCGTTGCAGGAAATGGCCCGTGTCCTCAAACCCAATGGACGTCTGCTAATGAGTACGCCCAACCGAAAGCCAGAGGGTAAATGGGATATTTACCATGTCAAAGAGTTTAATGCTTCAGAGATTGACGATTTATGTCAAAAATTCTTCTCTAATGTCAGGGTGTCTTTGTGCTGGCCCACCTGGTGGCTGAATCAGTTTTTAGCGGGTGGTTTCAAACGGCGTGCGATTCATAGCCTTTACCGCTTGTTTGGGTATAACCCCTTCTTGAATAGCAGTGAGGTCGCCTCCCAGGATTATGCTCAGCTGATTGTGGCCTGTACCAAATGAAAGTCAGCATTGGTATGAAGCTGAGGCAGGGTCCCTGGGGGGGCGGTAACCAGTTTGGTAATGCGCTGGTCGGCTTTCTAGAACGTCAGGGAGTGGAGGTCTATTTCGATTTAAGTCAGCCTAATTTAGATTTGATTCTTCTGTGTGAACCGCGTTCAACATTGCAGATTTCAGCGTTCTCGGAAAGTGATATTTTTCACTATCTCAATCACGTGAATGCTGAGACTTTGGTTATTCAGCGGATTAATGAGTGCGATGAGCGCAAGGGTACCCAAGGCATTAATCAGCGGCTCAAGTTAGCGAACCTTGCGGTAGATTACACCGTTTTTGTAGCGTCTTGGCTCAGGGATTTATTTGTAGACCAGGGCCTACCGTGTCAGCGCACTGGTGTGATTTTGAATGGATCCGATCCGGCAATTTTTCATGCCCAGGGTTATCACAGTTGGGATAGGCAATCCCCGCTGAAAATTGTGACGCACCATTGGGGCGGTCATTGGATGAAGGGATTTGATGTTTATTCAGCGTTAGATGAAAAGTTGGCGGAGCAGCCTTGGTCACACCCTGTGAGGTTTACTTATATCGGCAACGTACCTGAGGGGTTTCAGTTTCGTCATGCCCAACACATTGCCCCCCTCCATGGCGCAGCTTTGGCGGATCAGCTGCGTCAGCATCATGTTTACTTGACGGCATCTCTCAATGAGCCTGGCGGACATCATCAAAATGAAGGGGCAAGCTGTGGACTGCCGCTGCTGTATCGAGAAAGCGGTTGTATGCCGGAATATTGTCAGGGATTTGGCCTTAGTTTTACCGAGGATACCTTTATCGAAAAGCTACAGGCGATGATGGACGGTTATGAGAGTTTCGTCCCAAAAATGAAGGACTATCCTCACAATGCAGAGAGAACGAGTCGGGCGTATTATCAGCTTTTTCAAACGCTCTTGGATGAGAAAGGACAGATTGTCTCAGACCGAGCAAAATATCGATTTTGGAAATGGCTGGCGCTGCGGCCTAAGCCGTCGCCTAAGGCACTGATCAAATCTTGGCTGAGGCGATAACCGCTTGAATATTTTCTTCCAGGCTGCTTTCGAGGAGGGGTTGAGGGCTTACATCGCTAGCCTGCAAACGGGCGATAGCCCCTATGCCTTTATCCCCTGCCGTCAGGGGCTTACACCTGTGGGACAATCGGTCGCGTTAGGGTTTAGCTGCTTTGCGCTCAAGATTTACTACATGCTCGGCCTATGGCCTACGTTGACGCCTGTGCAACAGCAGCGCTGGCTAGATTTTATCCGTAGCTTTCAGCAGTCGGCAGGAGCGACGCCGGATATCTCAGGTGCCTACATCGATCCTGCCATGGTGAGCTATCTCAAGCGATCGGTGGGGTGGAAGGTAAAATTACGGAGACTGTTGCCCAACCGGCAGCCAGAATATTTTCAGCAGGTGATTTTAGCGGAGACTAAACAAGCGATCGCAACCTTGGCGCAGGTCGGCGCTGACTCACCTCTGCCCTTTAGAGGGTTTCCGTCTCGTCCCGCAGCCCTGCGAGATCGTCTTACAGCCTTGGATTGGCGTCAGCCCTGGGCTGCAGGTGGCCAGGCCTCGGCACTGGCGGTCTTTGCGCAAGTGGAAGCGACCCGTTTTTTGCCTGCGGCTGAGGCCAGTGCACTTCAGGATATCTGCGGTCAAGTCTTTGAAGCCGTGGCCGATCGTCAGACAGGGGGATATTTCAAAGGCACGGCGCCTGACTATGGACAGCTCATCAATGGTTCGATGAAGGTCTTAACCGGGCTGGATTGGTTAGAGCGTCCCATTCACTATCCTAAGGCCCTGATTGATACGTGCCTAAGTCAGATGCCTAAAGCCGAAGGCTGTCATCTCGTCGATGCGGTGTATGTACTGTATCGGTGTGCGCAGCAAACTGACCACCGACGGATGGATATTCAGGATTACTGCCGAGCCGTGCTAGCGCTGATTGATCAGCATCTGAATCCAGACGGCGGGTTCTCTTATTTTGTCGGTCGCAGTCAGACGCATTACTACAGCGTGCCTATCGCTCAGGGGGCAGCGGTGAGCGATATCCATGGCACTTGCTTGATGGTCTGGGCGTTGGCTATGCTCTTTGAGCTGTTGAATGTGGAAACGCGTCGTTGGCACGTGATTAAGCCCTAGGTGAAGCAGGCAAACGTCTTGGCCGCTGTTAAGAACGGTATTCAGCGAGCAGAGGGTCTGTGGGCTGACACGTTTTTAGCGTCGGCAGATATTGGGCTGCTTAACGACAACGAGAACTGGATTTTTAACTGGATTAGCGTTTATTTGCAGCGCTATTTGCAAGAGCGCCATGGGCTCTCGGTGCAGGTCAACGGCAAAATTCGACCGTATTCTCGACGGAAGCTCTTACACTTCATTGATCGATACGCCTATTTGAACGGTTGGGCCCCATTGCTGACCGACCGGCACACGGTTTTCATGAACTGGTTTCACAGCGATTTAGCGGATCAGCGACCCCATGTGCAAAGGCTGTTTGACCGCCTGAAGGACTATTCGCCCTACGTTTCAAAATTCATTGCCAGCTGTCAGATTACCGAGCAGTCTTTGCTTGACCTGGGTGTTGAGCGGCGGCAAATTGCGCTGATTCCACTGGGCATCGATTTAGTGCAATTTCAGCGGGGGTCGCCGGAACAAAAACAGCAGCTGCGTCAGCGGTTGGGTATTGCGGATGATGCGATTTGCGTGGGGTCGTTTCAAAAAGATGGTGTGGGCTGGGGAGAGGGGCAAGAGCCTAAGTTGGAGAAGGGGCCAGATGTTTTGCTACAGGTGTATCGGCAACTGCTGCAGCGCTTTCCGACGTTACACGTGCTGTTGACAGGCCCGGCCAGGGGCTACGTGAAGCGTGGGCTTGAGGATCTAGGGATACCCTACACCCATCACTTTTTGGAGCGTTATCCCGAGGTGGTTAACTACTACTGGGCCCTGGATCTGTACGTGATTGCGGCTCGCTGCGAGGGGGGGCCAGCATCTCTGCTGGAGAGCTGGGCGACTGGGGTGCCGTTGGTGTCTACTCGGGTGGGTATGCCCGCTGATCTGATTCGCCAGGGCAGTAATGGTTGGCTTGCAGAGGTTGAGGCGGTGGAGGAACTGGTGGAGGGTGCGATCGCACTGCTCGAAAATGCCGATCTGCGGCAGCGCTGTGTGGAGCAGGCCTACCGTGATGTGCAGCAGTACGACTGGTCGAAGGTGGCCGATCAGTACTACCAGCTCTATCAACCCTATCTATCGCGTCGAGAGTAACTTGGCATAAGGGGCAGCCGGGCGTGGTACCCTCAGCCTGCCTGTTGTTGTCGATGGGCACCGTTCAGGTCCGTGAATGCCCGCCCATGCGACTCGTTTTATTCTTCACGCGTGACGTTTCTCTGCAGACCTGGGATGACCAGGGCATGTTCAACCGAGAGGTTGCCCTTTATCAGCGGTTACAGGAGCAGGGCGTCGACATTACCTTTGTCACCTATGGCGGCTCGGGTGATTTGGCCTTTGCCTCGCGCCTGCCAGGCATACAAATTTTATGCAACGTCTGGAATCTTCCCTCTCGACTGTACGCTTGGGCTTTGCCCGGGCTCCACGGAGCGGCGCTAAAGCAGGGCGATGTGTTTAAAACCAATCAAACCGCCGGCTCAGAGATTGCGCTGCGATGTGCCCAGCGTTATGGTAAGCCCCTGATCGCTCGATGTGGTTACCTGTGGTCGAATTTTATGGCGCGGCGCAACGGTCCAGACTCGCCTGCCCATCGTCAGGCGCAGCGCGTTGAACGTCAGGTCTTCTCAGCGGCGCAGCAGGTGGTGGTGACGACCCCCAGAATGGCGGACGAGGTAAGCCAGGCGCTGCCCTCTGTGGCCGATCGGATTGTTGTTATTCCCAATTACGTTGAAACCGATCGATTTCAACCCTTGCCAGCGCTGGAGCGGGCCTACGACCTTGTGTTTGTGGGGCGGTTCAGTCCGCAGAAAAATGTGGCGGCCTTGCTTACCGCCATTGAAGGGCTGGATGTACGGCTATGTCTGATTGGTGACGGTGAACTCAAGACTGAGCTGCAGCAGCATTTTGCCCATCTATCGGGCCAGATAGTGTGGCACGGCAAGGCGGACCATGCTGAACTGCCGACCTATCTCAATCAAGCCAAGATCTTTATCTTGCCGTCCCTGTATGAAGGCCACCCTAAGGCCCTGATCGAGGCGATGGCCTGCGGTTTGCCGGTGATTGCCACCCAGGTGCAGGGAATTCAGGATATGGTGACCCATGGGCAAGACGGTTGGCTTTGCGGGACAGATGCTAGTAGCCTGCGAGCGGCTATTCAGTCTGTGTTGGCTCAGCCTGCGCTTCAGCAACAGATCGGCACTGCAGCACGGCAAACCGTGCTGACGCGCTACGCCCTAGACGCCATTGTCCAACAAGAAGAAAAACTGCTTCATCAGGTGCTGACAGCATGTTCTCCCGTTTCTCCGCGTTGACCGAAAAGCTGACTAAGGCCATTGCCCTCTGTGTTTCGCGCCTGCCAACGGCCCAGTTGCAGCCACTGTTGGTGCAGACGGCGCGTTACCACAGCCGCAGCCTAGCGGCCGATGCCGGGCTACGCTTCCTGTTTGAAATTGACGCAGCGCTTTACCCTGTGCAAGGGGAGCTATCGATTGCCTACGGCGACGGAACCCATACTAAGCATCGCCATACGGGCTACCATAATTTTTTTATTGATCGGGTGTCTCCCCAGGACCGGGTCCTCGATTTGGGTTGCGGCTACGGTGCGTTAGCCTATGATGTGGCCAAGAGCACCGGGGCAACCGTCGTTGGGCTAGACTTGAACGCCCGCAGTATTGAGCAAGCCCAGCAGCGCTATAGCCACCCTCAGGTCACCTATCGGGTAGGTGATGTGCTGAAGGATATGCCCGCCCGTAGGGCTGGCGCTGTCTTTGATGTGGTGATTCTGTCCAACGTGCTGGAACATTTGCCCCAACGACCGCAGTTTCTGCGGCAGGTGCAGCAGATTATTCAGCCCCAGCGATTTTTGATTCGGGTGCCGCTGTTTGAGCGGGATTGGCGGGTGCCGCTAAAGCGGGAACTGGGCGTGGAATGGCGCTTAGATGCCACCCACGAAACGGAGTACCGGGTCGAAGAGTTTGAGGCCGAAATTCGCGAGGCCGGGTTAGTCGTTGTGCACCAGGAGATTCACTGGAGCGAAATTTGGGCGGAGGTGCGGGCG
>JBCBOC010000727.1:0-2476 GCA_039821475.1 Cyanobacteria bacterium J06632_22
ATCTGCCAAGAATGGCAACAGGCCATCAATGATATTGGCGATCTAGTCGCCGGTAAGCAGCCCGAACTCTGCGTCGCAGGAATCCATTCGGTGTGTTCCCACCTGATGCCGCCCATCGTGACGCAGTTTTGCCAGCGCTATCCCGATGTGCAGCTCCGTCTCACAGCCCTGGGTAGCGATCGATCCCTTAAGGTCCTCCGAGACGGCCTCGTGGACATTGCCGTTGTCATGCACAACCCACTGCTCACCAGCAATCAGGAGATGGTCGTTACCCCACTCTATGAAGAGCCGGTAGAGGTGCTTATGTCTGCGACCCATCCACTCAGTCAATATAGTGTGATTCCCTGGGCCGAGCTGGCCGATTACCCCCAAGTCGTCTTTAAAGACGGCTACGGCATGCAGCGCTTAGTCCAAGCTCAGTTCAATGAATTTGAGGGAGAACTCAAGGTGGCTTTGGAGCTCAATACCTTGGATGCCTTCCGGGGCGTTGTTCGCCAGGGCAACCTTCTAGCCCTGCTCCCCCAATCCGCCTTGGCAGAAAGTCGTCGAGATACGGCACTGGCCGTTCGTAAAACGGCGCAGCCCGAGCTGATTCGCAAAGTCGTGATGGTCACCACCCAAGACCGACTACAGCTACCGCCCGTGCGCCATTTTTGCGAAATGGTCAAAGATCTCGCCAACGCGTCCTTCAAGGCACTAGACGATCTGCCCATGCTACTGGCAGGCTAGTCAGGGATTATTTATCGGGGGCCAATCTTATCGTGGAGCGGCAGCATATGATGCGCGGGACTTTACTATGAGCGATGCATTTAGAGAACTGCTAAAAAAAGTCGGCAGCGGCAGCCATACCTCCAAGAGCCTCACCCGCACTGAAGCGGCCAGTGCCACCCGCATGATGCTGGAGCAAATCGCGACGCCAGCACAGATTGGGGCTTTTATGATTGCTCATCGTATCCGTCGCCCCACACCCGAAGAGCTAGCAGGCATGCTCGACTGCTATGAGCAGTTGGGCCCCCAACTTCAGCCCATTGACTCGACCTACCCCGTAACAGTATTCAATTCACCCTACGACGGTCGCAGTCGTACAGCCCCAATTAGTCCCTTCACAGCCCTAGTTCTGGCAGCATCAAATGCCCCGGCCGTCCTCCACGGCGGCGATCGAATGCCAACCAAGTACGGTCTACCATTAGTCGAACTGTGGCAAGCGCTAGGTGTTGATTGGACCCCCCTAAGCCTGTCCCAGGTGCAGACCGTTTTCCAACAGACGGGCATCGGCTTTGTTTACATGCCACGGCATTTCCCAGCCGCCCAAGGACTGGTCACCTACCGAGAGCAATTGGGCAAGCGCCCGCCCATTGCCACCATCGAACTGATGTGGTCCCCCTATGGTGGTCAGGCCCATGTCGTCAGTAGCTATGTTCATCCACCCACCGAAGCCCGAACACAGACTGCCTTTTCAATGCGTGGCACGACCAGATTCAGCACGATCAAGGGCCTCGAAGGAAGCTGCGATCTACCGCGATCTCGGACGGCCATTATCGGCACCCAATCACCGACAACTGACTTCGAGCGCCTACTACTACAACCCAGGGAGTATGGCTTAGCGGACATCGATCCGCCCTTGGTTCCTCTGCCAGAGCTGATCATTCAAGCTCAGGCTGCACTAAAGGGCGAAATGAACGCGCTGACCGAGTCTATCGTTTGGAATGGTGGTTTTTATCTTTGGCAAAGTGGAGTCACCCACTCCTTCAAGACAGGACTGGACCGGGCCAAGGAAAGCCTGAATAACGGTAGCGCCCTTGCTCAGCTTTCAAACCTCATTGACGCGATCCATACTGTCAAAAAAATGGCATCTCCGGAGCGGGCTTATAGTCATTCGGGCAGTTAGTCAAACAGGTATTAAGCCAACAGGCGCGACCCAAACTATTGCGTTCGCCGAGCTGTTAGGGACAGATTCTGGGGCTCCTTGATAGAGTCGCTACCCTTTCGGCCGCAAGACCAGATCCTTAGGCTAGCGAACCAGTCCAATAGTAGAGCAGGGTGCAAAGTCATCCTGTAGCAACCACGCACAAGGGTTAGGGAGGCTTTCTGACGGGCACAGGCAAGAGCCAAGGGGCGCAAACCGAAGCAGCAGGAGCGGCATTACCAATGGGCACCACTAGGGGCTCAACGATCGCCATCCCAGCCCGACGACGAAAACAATAGTCCGGTTTTCGCAAAACCTGTAGGCAGAGGAGCCAAACCTCGAATCGCAGGGTTGTTAATTCAGAACTGTGATACCACGAGTCATGACAACTAAGGTATAGCAGATCACATCAACTCGGTATAGGGAGATGCAGAATACTATCTTCTTTACCTCAAAATTTCTGTCTTAAGATCTCTATCTCAGGTTCTGTATCCCAAGCTCTCTGTCTCAGAATCTCTATCACAAGATCTTTGCCTCAAGATCTTTGCCTCAAAATCTCTGCCTCAAGAT
>JBCBOC010000301.1:0-5453 GCA_039821475.1 Cyanobacteria bacterium J06632_22
ATATTGTTGAGGGTGACGCCTTCGCCAGCGCGATCGCCCACCTCACGAAGAATCACCAGCGACTGCTCGTAATAGGACAACGCTTGCGGATACTGCCCCAAACTGCTTGAAACTGCCCCCAATCCCGTGAGCGTTCTACCTTCACCTTGAAGATCGCCCGCCTCACGATATAGAACCAGGGCCTGCTCTAATTTTTCTATGGCCTCAGGCCAGCGGCTGACTCGCCATAGATTCAACGCCTCATTAAACAGCCGCTCCGCCTCTGCTTGCCTTGGGTCTGAAGTCTGCTTGCTACCGGCACCTATTGGCCCAGCCTCCGGCAACCACCAGCCCGTCTGCATCCCTGCTGACATTATCCCGGTCGGCTCATCCCACCGTTGCTCATCCCATTCTGTTAATGGCTGAGGCCTCGAAAAATCTGAAATCTTAGCCACGGCCACCGACTCACCCAACAGCATCGACAGCAGGACAGCAAGCGGTAAACCCAGCGACTTTTTCATAACTTCGACCCAGAGGAGCTTTAAGGACAGCAAGGAGGCACACCCTCAGCCTAGCCAAACGGCCTAGCTAAACCCAGAGTCAGTCCTACTATCTTTATCTTTCTGGCCGCCTGCCACTGATTCAATGCCTCGTCCCTTTCCCCCTCGTCTCCAGTCTCCGACTGGACAGCCACACCCTCCGGCTCCGCCGCTGACTTTGGCCATGCTGGCGACGTCTGGCACACTATCGCCCTACGACATCGGCCAAATGGTGGGGTCCCTGTTAAGGCTCAGCACATGCAGCTTGGGGTTTTATACGCTGTTGTTTAACAGCGATTAGTGAGTAAGTCGCCCTAATCAAAGGTCAGACTCAGAACGCTCAGCATTAGGGGGTAGGAGGCAGAATACAGGAGACTTCTGACTTCTATCTTCTATCTCCTGATGATGTAGCCGATCCCATAAATAATTGAGCGCACCTACTTAAAATAGCGATTAGTGAAATAGCGATTAGTAAAATAGCGATTAGTAAAATAGCGAAAGCGTCTAAGGACCTTAACCGTCAACGGCTACAGTCCTCAGACGCTTTCGCCAAGCATCATTTGCCAGTCTCAACCCAAATCAAGTCCGCATCAAAACAGTTTTATCGTTCGCAGCCCCAAGATAAAAACGATGAACAGGTGATGGCGTACCCATCCGGACTTGCCTCACAGTTCAAAGCGTCAGGGCCGCCTATCGCGCCTTGATCAGCACCAAATCATCTTCAATCTTGGCCTCGTAAGCATCTAACGGGCCAGAAGCTGGACCTGCGGCAACGGTACCGTCTGCGTTGAACTTGGAGCCGTGGCAGGGACAAGCCAGGGCTGCACCATCCCAGTCCACCGTACAACCCTGGTGGGTACATAGCGAGTTAAAGGCCAATACGCCATCAGGGTTCGCAGGGTCGCGGATGGCGACCACCTGCCCCGCTGGAAAGCTAATTTTTGATAGCGACCCTTCGGTATCGAGAGCTTCCACAGTCCCTAGGGCCGCAAAGCCATCTTCGCGAATGCGGCTGTCAACCTTGGCTGGCCCCGATGAACCAGCATCGTCTGCGGGTGCCTCGGCCGTCTCCTCAGGTGTACAGGCGGCTAAAGCAACCGGGAGAGACGTGGCCATAAAGCCCAGGCCAACCCAATTCAAAAAATCACGACGTTTCATAGAAAAGATAGAAATGTAGAAAGTAAGGTCATGGCCCCGACTGCTGCTTGCAGTCCGATGACGATATCAGGCAAGGACGCGGCTAAGACGGTGTCGAAACAGTGCTAACACTGCTGTCGGCAACCGATTCGGCAGTTTCGCGACTGAGCCAGCCCTGATGGCGTGCCGCTGCAACCAAAACAAACAGCAAGTCTGCCCCGACGACGCCGACAATCATTAGGGCCGACCCGCCCGTACCAAAGCCGTAGCTGTGTAACCCAGTACCCAACACAAAGTTCACGCCATACCAGGCCATGAGCACCGCATTGAAAGCCACCACGCTGGCAACACTGAGGCCAAAGTTACCAATCCAGCCCACTAGACGACCGTGCAATGGAATGAGGTAGCACAGTAGGGCAATCAACGCCCAGGTCTCCTTCGGATCCCAGCCCCAGAAGCGGCCCCAGGAGAAGTGAGCCCAAATGCCACCCAGAATAATGCCAGCGGTCAGCAACAGCACACCCACCTGCAACACCCGATAGTTGAGTTGAGAGAGCAGCTGGATTCGCTTTTTAGCTTTGGGAGTAAACAAATAGCTCCCGAGGGCCACATGCCCGAGCCCGAGAGCCAAGGCAAAGCTGGCATAGCTTAGCGCGATGGTGGGCACATGAATGCTCAGCCAAAAGTTGTCGCGCAGCACCGGCACCAACGGCGCAATGCTGGGGTCCAGCACAGCAGGCAGGCTATCGGCCAAAATCAGACAAACCACCGACAGTGGCGCAGCGGCCAGCAGATAGTACTTGGACCGTTGCAGTAGCTCAAAGGTGAGTGCGATCGCAGCAATGCCAAACCCAACCCAGACCACCGACTCGTACATGTTGGTGACGGGAGGGCGGCCCGCAATCTGCATCCGCTCCCAAAAGCCGTAGGCCTGCACACCAACACCGGCAACAAACAGCCCAATGGCAGTCCAATAGGCTTCAAAGGGCTTCACCCAGAGCACACCGAGCATGACTAAGAAGGCAATACCGTAGAGCTGCCAAGCCTTAGCAAAGGGATGGAAGTGATTAAAGAAAACCTCTCGCCCCATGACCGCGTTTGCCGGGTAAACCTGAGGGCTCAGGGCAGCGAGTCCAGCCTTCATCTCCGCGGCGAGGGGGCCCACCATCGGCAAATGGTTGGCACCGGAAAAAACAGTTTGCTTAATAAGCGTAAAGTCGGCCAACAGCGGTGCCACAGACTCCGGCGCATACAGCGTTGGCGCCTCAGTGATGCCTAACCACTTGCCTTTCGGATCTGTCGGGTGGGGAACGATGGCGATGGCGTCGTCATTCACCATGCCCAGCATCAGCGTTAGCCGGTCTTCCAGCGTCAGCGCCTCCCGCTCATCACGAGTTAAGTCCTCATCCTTAAGCTCTTTCTCGTGGGCCTGGCGCACAACACGACCCAAGGCCGCATTACCCATCAGCGACTTAAAAGAGAAATACTTTTGGTCTACCGGCAGGCCAACCTGCTCTTTCAGGGGACGGTAGCTGACCAAAACAAAGGGTTCTTCATTCCAATTACGGTTGTTGAGCCACAGCGACAAAAACGTTTCCATCGCACTTTCGGTAACGCTATCGCCATTGACATCGCTATGACTATAGGTCGTCTTACCGTGAATCTTAGCCACCGTTTCCTGAGCCACGGTGTCCAGGGGCTTCTTACGCCCGCCCTGCTGTACCACCAGCGTCTCCAACGAATTTAGGTCAGAGGGCTGAAATTGGCTAACCGGTAGGGCAATCAGCAACAGCCCTAAACAAAGTCCAATCGCAAACTTAAAGAATTTCATTCATCCTCTCCCTTAAACACCGCGTCCTGTAAACACGTTCAAAATCGGAATCGTTCCAGAGGAAGACTCACCCTGCTCAGGCTCCGATAGCAAGCTGGACAGGCCCTTTACTTTCTTAGTCACCGCACGACCATAGAACATGACACAAATCCCCGCAGTCACCATCAACGAGCCGAGCCACGTTAGCCCCGTCACCCACCAGGGCTCGCGCTTCACCTGCAGGGTTGACTGATTAAGATCGCCAGGATTCCAGGAGGCCTGGGCCATTTTCCAGCCCTTAAACCAAGTGGGATGGTTCATCCACACCCGCCGATTAGCCAACTGACCAGTAAAGGGATCGATCAGTCGCACCACACTGGTCCACATGGCCACCGATTCTGACCCTTCATTGCGCTCAACAATAAAGTCATCGAGCTTGACACCAAAGGGCAACTGCAACAGCTTAGGGCTAAAGGAAACGTACCAGTCACCGCCAGGTCCCCCCAGGGAGGACGCCTCGCCCCAGGGCACCCACGTGGGCTCACCACCTGCGGCAGAAACCAACAGCGCCGGTTCTCCTTCCGACGGCGATCCCTCGGGTAGTGGCACCACCTCGCGCTTGACCTGCCCGTCAGAGACATACTCAGTTAGGGTCACCGTAAAGTCAGCCCAGCCGGGCGTGACCGTTTCACCCAAAGCCAATGGACCTGAAACAAACCCCTTTGACGAGCGCGCCGCGTAATACAGGTTGTCAGCAGCATCCACCACCACCCGGAAAAAGGCATCGGGCTCTGTCACAGTGGGTTCAATCGTATACTGCACCGCCAGCGCATCCGCTTGAACCGGTGCATTGCTCAGATCCAAGGTCGAATCAGCAGATGCCCGTTGAGTCGCCACAGGAATTGGCTCAAAGCGATCTTGCCCAAAGACATACCAACGCTGTACCTCTGAGCCTTCTGAGAGCACCAGCTCCACTGCCGGATTCAACAGTTGGTCAGAGGCGGTTATGGGCTGGTGATCGCTATTAAGACGGAAATCAGGCCAGAAACCGGCCACGCTCACCGTACCTCTCCCCACCTCAACAGGCTGCTGCCGAGCCAGCGTTACATCGACATCACGACTCTCCCCAGCCCAGGTCAGCGTCAGCAGGCCCAACGGATGAGTAACTTGGTCTGCAACAACACCGGGCGACAGGGCTTGCTGCAACTCAGCACGATCGTCGACTGAAACAATCTGGAGTGTTGCCGGACCTACAGACATTTGACCATAGGCTGACGGCGCAACCGCCACCCAGCGGTCTAGGGCCTGCCCCATCCGCTCGCTTTGCAAGCGCAGCTGTACCGCAGGGTTCTTGACAGCAGCACCCGACTCAAAATGGACAGCCTTGATAGCGTTGTCGCTGTACCCTAACAACGCCAAGTCACCTAAACGATTTGGCACGACGGTCCCGTCAGCCTTAATAAATAAAGAAGCTTGCTTAACCGCCGTACCGGGTTCAGCCACCTCTAGCAGGTCACCTTCAACGCGCAGGGTACTGACCGGACCACCGTCCGTGCGAGCCAGCAACATCCCTTCAACACTCAGGTGAATAACCGCAGCAGATCCCGCGATGATCACGACTAATCCCCAGTGGGTCAAGGCAAAGCCAATTTTTCGAGCGCCTTTCCAGGGATAGCGCAGCAGGGTGGAGATACCGAGGTTAAGGGCCAACAAAAACATTAGCGCGCCAAACCAAGGACTCTTATATATCGTCTGCTGCACCACAATAGAGCCCACCTCCGACTCGTAGAAAGTGGCACCAATCAGAATAGTTGCGATCGCAATCAACAGCGGCACAGCCAGCTTAATTGACCCGATGTACTCCGAGAACCGATGCAGTTTTGACGACGTTGACGACATAAAAAGAAAACTCACAGCAGCAGACAATATATAAGAGTCCTTGGTTTGGCGCGCTAATGTTTTTGTTGGCCCTTAACCTCGGTATCTCC
>JBCBOC010000067.1:0-10251 GCA_039821475.1 Cyanobacteria bacterium J06632_22
ATCGCTTCGCAGCAGTCTAGGGTTTGGCGGAAGATGGGTTCACGCTCGTAGAGCTGGCGGCCCATGTCAACGTACTGTGCACCTTGGCCGGTAAAGAGAAAGGCGATTTTGGGACGCCGGGGTTTGGTTCTTTTAACCTGGGATGAGCCTTGGAGAAAATGCTTGAGCTGGGTGCTGACATCGGCGAGACTATCGGTAGTAATGGCTAGGCGGTAGGGGTGGTGCGATCTCGATGTCCAGGCACTCCAGCACAGGTCCACAATACGGGTATCCGTGCGCCCTAGCTGTTTAACGTACCGCTCAGCCAGAGCCTTCAACGCCTCAGGATCTTTAGCTGAGAGCGTCAGCAGGTGGGATTGGTCTGTCTCTGGCGGGGTCTCAGGAGAGTCTTTGGGCACCGTCGCCGGGGCCGATTCTAAAATAACGTGTGCATTGGTGCCGCTAAAGCCAAAGGAGCTTACCCCGGCAAACCGACTGTTTTTCTCATTTTCCAATGTCCAATCGCTAAGGCGGTCCACTACCTGAACCGGCAGCGTTTCCCAATTAATATGCGGGCTGGGCTGCTGAAAGTGTAAGTGGGGTGGTAGCATTTCTTGTTGCATCGACAGCACCACTTTAATCAACCCGGCAATGCCAGCGGCGGCCTCCAGATGACCGACGTTGGTTTTTACTGAGCCCAACTTTAAGGGGTTTTGGCGAGAATGACTGTCAGCAAAAACGGCCCCTAAAGCCCCCACTTCAATCGGGTCGCCTAAGGCAGTGCCAGTGCCGTGGGCCTCAATATAGTCAATCTGTTCAGGCACTAGCTTGCCCGCCGTCAAAGCCTGACGAATTACGGCCTGCTGGGAGGGGCCATTGGGCACCGTCAGCCCACTGCTGCGACCGTCCTGATTCACCGCCGAGCCACGCACCAGCGCAAGAATACTATCTCCCTGCTCAACAGCATCCGACAGCCTCTTCAGCACCACTACACCGCAGCCTTCCCCACGAGAGAAGCCATCGGCAGCGGCATCAAAGGTCTTACAGCGCCCGTCCGGAGCCAACATATGCGCCTTAGAGAAGTTAATGCTAAATTCTGGCGCGAGAATGCGGTTAACGCCTCCGGCTAAGGCTACCTCGCACTCCTGGTTTCTCAAGCTCTGGCAGGCCAGATGCACTGCCACCAAAGAAGACGAACAGGCCGTATCGACTACCAGGCTTGGTCCAGTAAAGCCCAGGGTGTAGGACAACCTCCCGGCAGCAACACTGTGAGCATTGCCCGTGGCCAGATAGGCGTCGATCTCATCCGCCGAGCGGTTAGAGAGATGCTGGGAATAGTCGTGGCTGCTGCTGCCCACAAACACGCCCACGGGCCGCTTCGCCCACCGAGCAGGCACCAACCCCCCGTGCTCCATCGCCTCCCAGGAGACTTCTAGCATCAGGCGCTGTTGCGGGTCGAGGCTGGCCGCCTCCCGAGGCGAAATGCCAAAGAACGGCGCGTCAAAGTCCTTGAGATAGTCTACAAAGCCACCCTGGCGGGTAACAATTTTGCCAGGGGTATCCGGGTTGGGGTCATAGTAGGCGTCTGCGTCCCATCGGTCTGCGGGCACAGGGGTAACGGCGTCTTGCCCTTCTGCCAGCAACTGCCAAAAGGCTTCTGGCCCATCCGCACCGGGAAACCGGCAGCCCAATCCCACGATGGCAATGGGCTCTGTCTTGGCCGACTCGCTAGCAACCAGCTTGGCCTGGAGTTTTTCAATGGCCTGCAGGGCACGGGCCATGCGCTGGTCGTTGTTGCTATCTTGACGAGGAGATACCTGACTCATGGGGTACCGCCTTCGCCCAGCAGACGGTCAATGTCTGCCAGCTTTTCGTCCATGCGTGCGGCCAAATCTTCTCCGGCGGGAAGCGGGCGGCTATTTTCCTGTCTGTTAACGTCTCTATTGACATCTGGATAATCCATCGCCGAATTATCTTCTGTCGTTTGGGGTTCAGACGACCCAGCTAAGAGCTGTTCGCCCAGGTACGCCAGCAGGGCCTCCCCAGTGGGATAATCAAACAGCAGTGTGCTGGGCAAGGAGATCCCCAGACTCACCTGCAAGCTGTTTTTCAGTTCCAAGGCCGTTAACGAGTCCATCCCCAGATCAAAAAAGCCCTTTTGCAGGTCCAGCTCATCTGGCTGAAAGCCCAGTACCTGGCAAACTTGCTGACAAACGTGAGCATTCAGCAGCGACTGTTGCTGGTCAGGAGCAGCAACCTGTAGCTCCGTTAAAAAGGCTCGATGGTGGTTAGGCGCGGAAGCCGTAGACCGCACGTCCTGGACTAGGGCCTCAAAGAAGGTTAAATCCTGCACGGGCGCTTGGGCAAGAAATTCTGCCCAGCGGATGGGCACAACTCCCACCTGAGCCGTTGGCATCGACCATACGGCCTCCAGCTGAGCTAACCCCTTATCAACACCAATCACATCGACTCCGGGCAGGTGCTTAAGATTGCCTTGTTGCTGATATTTCAGCGCCGAGCCAATGCCCCCCCACGCGCCCCAGTTAATACTGAGCCCCGGCAGTCCACGCTGACGGCGGTAGTGGGCCAGCCCGTCTAAGAAACTGTTGGCAGCAGCATGGTTGGCCTGCCCCGGTGAGCCCAGTAGCGCCGCCGCTGAAGAAAAGAGCACAAAAGCATCCAGCTCTGCTGTCTGAGTCAGAGCGTGTAGATTCCACGCACCGGTTACCTTAGGGGCCAGGACTCGATCTAGTTGTTCTGAACTGAGCCGCTGGAGTAGAGCGTCATCCAGCACGCCCGCAGCGTGAATTACCCCACGTAACGGGCTAGAAATTTGGACTAGGGCGTCGGCTAGGGTGGTGCGATCGCACACATCTGCCTGTAAAACTTGAACCGTCACCCCTTGCTGCCCCAGCCGCTGAATCGCAGTTCGCGCAGTCTCCGTCGGCTGGCTGCGCCCCAGCAGCGCAATCTGCTTAGCTCCATGGCCCACCAGCCATTGAGCGATGGTTAAGCCCAGACCGCCAAACCCGCCGGTAACCAGATAAGCGCCGTCTGCCCGTAGCTGAACCTCTTCAGGCCGTTCAGTAGCCTGAGTGACCACAAGCTTACCGGTATGTTTAGCCTGCTGCAGCGTCCGGAACGCCTCGACCACGTTCTCTGAGTCAAATTCTCTCACCGGCAGAGGAGTCCAGGCCCCGGCGTTAACCTGATCGCCAAGGTGGAGCAACATCGACTGGATTAGCGCAGGCTGCTGTAGACACAGCGCCGCAAGATCCACCGTATGGTGCTCAACGTCTGGTCTTGCCTGGGCTATCTCCGTTGGTGTAAGCCCCGCCCCCTTGCCAATTTCCACAAACCGGCCCCCAGCACCCAGTACTGCCAGGCTTTTCTCTCGAAACTCGCCCGGCAGCGAGTTCAGCACGACGTCCACTCCCTGCCCTTGGGTAGAAGTCATAATCTCATCAGCAAAATCCAGGGTGCGAGAGTTCATCCGCTGGGTTACCCCCAGCCGTTCTAGCACGTCCCACTTACCAGGGCTGGCCGTGGCAAAAATCTCTGCGCCGACCTGCTGGGCAATTTGCACCGCTGCCTGGCCCACGCCTCCGGTTGCTGCGTGGATCAGCACGCGATCGCCTTGCTTGAGCTGAGCCAAGTGCGCTAGGCCATAGTAGGCCGTCAAGAAGGCCACAGGTAGGGCCGCCGCGTCTGTTGTCGCAAGACCATCGGGAATGGGCGTCACCAGATCGCGGTGGACAGTAACAGACTGGCTAAAGCTACCATCAGCAATCGACATTACCCGCTGCCCCGGCATAAAACCCTCTACAGCCTCACCCACTGTGGTCACCGTGCCGGCACACTCACAGCCCAGAGGTACCCCTGCCTCGGGATACTGACCCATCGCCACCAGCACATCCCTAAAGTTAAGCCCTGTTGCACTGACCCGAATCAAAATTTCGTTTTCTTCAGGGGACGGCACCTCTACAGACTGCCACTGCAGGCTAGTCAACGTACCGGGTTGTGTGGAAACCAGATATGTCACAGCACTGACATCAGTGAGTCGAGCGACACGACGGCTGCCGCCAACCTGGACTTGTGTTTCTGGCGAGCCGGACAGTAATTCTGCGACTAATTTATCCAGTGTGTCCGCCTGAACACTTGTACAATGCAATGCTGGATATTCGATATGGACAGTACGGATAAAACCCCATAGCGGTGCCTGAATCAGTGCCGTTTCTAGACTGTTGTCAGCACTGGCCACATACAATCTAGGGGGATCTGGCAATCTGGGGGAATCTTGCTGTTGCAATAACTTCTGCACCAGTTGCAGCATCTGCTGACAGGCCCTTGTGGCAACCTCAGCAACATCTGCCTCGTTATGAGCTGGCAACAGATAAACAACAGCATCAATATCTGCACTGCCTGTGTCCAGGGCCAATTCCAGACTCGCCGTCTCTACAACTTGGCCCTTCTGTTCTAACAGTGACGCTAGTTGAGCCACATTATCCCCGAGCACCTGCCAGCGCTGAACAATTTGCTGGGGTAGCTGGGCTACCATCACGGTCTGGGAGAGGTCTGTCCTCTCATCGGCGAGGCAGACGAAGCGATCAAAGCCCGAAGATTGCGTTACTGTCTGCCACTGACTAACAGAAAGAAGGGGATGCTGCGATCTCACCGCATCATCGAACCGCCACCACCCCGGCGTTAGACCAAAGATCAAATCAATCCAAGCAACCGGCTTGGTTCCTTCCAGCAGCACCAACTGCCCACCAGGAGCCAGCAGCTGTCTAACGTGGCTTACTGTCTGATGAATATCAACGGTAGCGTGCAGTACATTAGCCGCAATGACAATATCAAACTCGGCATTAAAACCCTGCTCTAGAGGAGATTTCTCAATATCTAGCAGCGCATAGTTAACGAAGGGAAACGCGCCAAACCTGTCCTGAGCCGCTGTAGTAAATCGGGACGAAACATCGGTAAAACAATAGTCAACAGCATGCTGAGCCAGATGGGGTAGCAGGTGGGCCGTGGTCCCCCCGGTCCCCGCACCAATTTCTAAAATCTTTAGGGGGCGGCGACCAGTTGTTCCAATCGCCGCTTCTACCCCTGCTAGTACCAGGTGATTCATCACCTGTGCCCCGACAGAAGTTTGATAGAGCTGAGTCAGGACGCTCAGGTCCCCGTTGGGAAACAGCAGGGATAGCGGGTCGACTTCACCCCTAAAGACCTCAACCAAGGCATCTCCGCAGCGGACTACCAAGGCTAATTCGGCATCTAGCAGCGTCTCAGACGCGAGCTGTTGTTGAAGCTGGTTTGGAGCGGCCTTAGGTAGAGAGCTTGTGACTTGCCACTGCTCGCCCTGCGACACTAAAATACCGGCCTCCGCCAGCAGATGCAGACAACGCTCAAACAACCGCTGGTGCTGGGGAACGATACCCAAAGTTTGGGCCAATGCTGCGGCTGTACCGTGCGTATTGGCAAAATCCTGATCGTTCCACCCCAACTGAGTAAACGCCCGTAGAACATAAGCCTGGGTCAGCTGATCTAGCTGTGTTTGTAGCCCCTGATAATGAACAAAATCAGACTGTTGGGTTAGCTCAGCAAACCGAGGCAGCAACGCTCTGCGGATTGCCGCTAGCTCAGTCAGTACTGGGCAGGCAGGCAGTGCTTGGGGCTGCCAAGCAATCTGGTGTAGCCAGCGGGTGGGATCTGATACCGGTTCGGGCTGCGCTGAGGCTACCTGAAGGGTCAAGCCCTCCAAGACAGCTACGGTCTCGTAGCGCTCGTCCAGCCACACTACATTAACCCGGTGACGATCTGTTTCCTCAGACGTCTGTTTTAGAGCGTGAATCCATCGGGGTGACGATGAGCTGTAGTGCGCCAAGCTATCTACCGCTACCGGTAGATAGGTAATGTTTTTAGCGGCCAGGGTCGCGCCAGCCACCTGCAGACCCGCATCTAGCAATACCGGATGAAGCTGATACGCCTGGGGCACATTACCACTAGGCAGCGTGACCTGGGCTAACGCTTCCGTAGCGCCTAACCAAGCCCGTTGAACGGCCTGGAAGGTTGTGCCGTAGTCAATTCCCCGTTGGGCATAGCGTTGATAAAACTGTTCCTGAGACAGCGACTGCGCCAGCCGAGCTTGAAGGGTCTCGATAGCGGCCTGCGAATTAAAGGCTTGTAGATTGCTAAAAGAATCAGCTGATCCGATAATTCCCGTGGTGTGCTGAATCCAATCGTTAGCCTGAGCGCTATGGACGGCGAACTGAAAGGTGCCATTCCCTTGGGGAGATAGCATCGTCTGCAGCCGAAGCCGGCCTTGGCCGTCCAGCCACAGCCCCTGCTTCAGCTCAACCTGCTTAACGACAATAGCGTTGGTGTTCAACTGCGATCGCCCCGCAGCCAGAGCCATGACCAAATAGGCAGCAGCAGGCAACAGCGCCGAGCTCAAGACCTGATGGTCTTGCCAAGCCAGCGGAGAATCAGGCCGCAGTTGAGATTCATAATAGCGAGTTGTACTTCCCGCTAAGGAGAGTGGGTCGCCCAGCAGCGGATGGGAGGATGGAGAGACTGCCATCGTTCGAGTGAACGACTCTGTCGGCTCAATCCAGTAGCGCCGTCGCTGAAAAGGATATTGGGGCACCGCCACGGCCTGACGGATGTAGGCGCTGTCAAACCCTTCCCAATCTATACTTATGCCAGCTTCATAGAGTTTGCCGAGGCTCGTCAATAAGGTTGTCCAATCCGTCTTGTTAACTGAGGCCGCAAATTTGTCTCTGACTGACGCAAGGCTCGGCAACCATAGCGTGTCCACTGTCGGCAAACAGGCTTGCCCCAAAGATAGCAATACCGGACGCGGCCCCACCTCAACAAAAATCTTATAGTTCTCTTCTGTCAGCGTTGCCATGGCCTTAGCAAACTGCACAGGCTGACGAATTTGCTTGACCCAATACTCAGGCTGAATGATTTCCTCAGTAATTGACTGCCCGGTTACTGAAGAAACTACATCGACCATAGGCGGGTTAAAGGTCATGGACTGTGCCAGTTGACCAAACTCCTCGAGCATGGGCTCCATCAGCGCGGAATGAAACGCATGGGAGACCCGTAGTGGTTTGGTCGTGAAGCCTCGATTATTTAGCGCCTGAGAAACCTGCTCCAGGCTCGCTAAATCGCCCGAAATAACGGTGTTATTGGGACCGTTGATGGTTGCGATCTCAACCCCATCACATCCGAAGATCTCCAACAACTCTGCTACCTGCGCTGCTGGAACCATCACCGCCGTCATTCCACCGCCGCTGGGCAGCGACTGCATCAGCCGTCCGCGAGCGGCAATTAGGCGTAACCCATCATCTAACGTAAAGACTCCCGCCGCATAGGCTGCAGCATATTCCCCCACGCTGTGGCCCAGCACTCCGTCCGGGACAATGCCCCAGGAACGCCATAGCTCCACCAGGGCACACGCCAGAGCAAACAGCGCCGGCTGAGCATAGGCCGTTTGATGAATCGCATTATTTCCGCTTGGGTCTGCTTCAGTGGGGTACAGCACTGGTAATAGAGAGAGACCTTCTTCCGCGAGAACAACCGCACAGCGATCAATCACCGACCGGAACACTGGCTCAGTCTCATAGAGCTGTCGACCCATACCGACAGACTGTGCCCCTTGCCCTGTAAAGAGAAAGACCGTCTTGTGATGTTGAGAAAATGGAAGAGCGCATCCTGAGGCTGAACCCGATAGAACATTCGATAGCTGTAAACGCAGACTGTCTCGGTCAGTGCCCACCAACGCTAGACGATGTCTGAAGTGCGAGCGACAGGTATTGGCGGAAAAACAAATATCGGGTATGGCGGCATTGGTCTCAGCTAACCAGGTGTAATAGACCTTGGCCAGGGCTTGGAGTGCAGCCTCACTCTGAGCCGAAAGCGTCAGAACCTGTTGCGGACGCTCAAAGCTCTCTTCAGGCAGCAATTTTTCTACACCAAGCTCTGGAGCTGATTCAATAATCAGGTGGACATTGGTGCCGCTCATGCCAAAGCCGCTTAGGCCTGCTCGCCTAGGCTCGGCGGTAGTAGGCCAGGGCGTTAACTGCTGGGGCACCCGCACTGCCAACCGCTCCCAGGGAATGTAAGGATTTGGCGTCTCTAAGTGCAAATGAGGAGGAATCTGTTGATGCTGTAGAGAGAGAATCACCTTTAGCAAACCAGCCACACCCGCTGCGGCTTCTAAATGACCAAAGTTAGTTTTGACAGACCCCACCCAAACCGGCTCATGCCGCTGTTCCAGCGCCTGGTTGAGGGCAATCAGCTCAATCGGATCTCCTAGA
Source organism: Cyanobacteria bacterium J06632_22 (assembly GCA_039821475.1). Classification (GTDB taxonomy): domain Bacteria; phylum Cyanobacteriota; class Cyanobacteriia; order Phormidesmidales; family Phormidesmidaceae; genus CAWUKV01. Next base: position 8,304 of record JBCBOC010000067.1, read on the forward strand.
GAGGTACCAGTGCCGTGGGCCTCGACGTATTGAACCTGCTGAGGCTCCAGCTGAGCATTCAGCAAAGCCTGGCGAATCACTGCCGTCTGAGCAGACCCATTGGGGGCCGTCAGCCCGTTGCTGACACCGTCGTGATTGACTGCAGAGCCTTTGACCAGAGCTAAAATGTTGTCCTGGTTTAAGATCGCATCCGACAAGCGCTTGAGCACCACCATGCCGCAGCCCTCACCGCGACCATAGCCATCTGCCGAAGCGTCAAAGGTCTTGCAGCGGCCATCTGGGGCTAGCGCCTGGAGCTTGCAAAACCCGACAGTGACCTCTGGAGACAGCATTAGGTTCACCCCACCAGCCACCGCTAGATTCGCCTCACCGTTGCGAAGACTCTGACAGGCCAGATGAACCGCCAGCAGCGAAGAAGAACAGGTAGTATCGAGCTGTAGCGTCGGCCCCTGAAACCCGAATACATATGCAATCCGCCCCGCTGCAATGCTACGAGTATTGCCTAGGCTACCAAAGGCGTCAATTTGGGTGAGATCGCCAGAACGCACGCTGCGCTGCGCGTAATCATCAAAGCTGAGACCAACAAACACGCCCGTAGCGCTGCCCTTCTGGTCAAAAGCTGGGATGCCCGCATCCTCTAGCGCTTGGTAAGTAACCTCTAGCAACAGTCGCTGCTGCGGGTCCAAACTGCAGGCTTCGCGAGGAGAAATCCCAAAAAATTGGGGGTCAAACTGATCCGCACTGTCGATGAAACTGCCCGAGCGCGTATACATCGTTCCAGGCGTCGTCGGATCGGGGTCGTAGAACGCATCTACATTCCAGCGATCTGCCGGAATCTCTCCCACCGCGTCAACGCCGTTTCGCAATAGGTCCCAATAGGCTTCGGGCGTATTCGCCCCGCCCGGAAACCGGCAGGCCATGCCCACAATGGCAATCGGTTCGGTCTGGCGCTGTTCTGCTTCATCAAGCTGACGGCGCAGACTACGAATCTGCGTCGTCGCTTCCCGCAGCAAATCGCGATAGCTGGCGGCTCCCTTGGCAGAACGCTGACCTAGCTTAGGCTGACGCGACTGAATCATGTTCGCCGTCCTCTCAACGCAGCTAACTCTGCGGCCAGTTCTGCAGCAATATCTTCGTCAGCAAGTTCCTCAAAGGCATCTTCTTCGACCTCTGCTGAAGAAGTCTCGGTACCATTTAGGTGCTGCGTCGACCTCGGCACATCCTGTACTGCAACAGAAGTCGCCGATAGCAACGCCAAATGCGCTCCTAAAGCCGACAGCGTTGGGAAGTTCCAAGCAAGTGTCACATCCAGTGGCTTAGCCAGTGCCAGAAATTCTTCCACATCTTGGGCCAGCTCAACGGCCATGACAGAATCAACGCCATAGTCCGCCAACGCTCTATCGGTCTCGACCTGTCCAGCTGGCACCTTGAGCCGCTGAGCCAACCACCGCACTAGCCACTGCTCAATCTCTTTCTTCTGACGAGATGTTTCCTTGGTTTCTAAAAACGTTCGGACAGTATTCCGCGCTGTGGCATCTTTCTCTGTGTCTGCCTTAGCGGCATCTGGCGTATTATTTTCGTCTCCTGAAAGTTCGTGAGTACTGTTATGTCTAATATTTTCAGGTCTAAGCCAATCGTCTAACTGTTCGTCTGTATCCGCTAGCGTCTGGTCTACCTCGCCGATCTCGATGCGATAGTCCTGGATACGCTGAACCAAATCGCTGGATGACGAAACCACTCCGCCAACAGCGGGCCACAGTGCCTGCGTGAGAGACAGCTCAAACTGCCGCTGCGCCCACAGAATCTGTTTTTCCGTAGCTGCTATAGCTGACAAAGTTGCCCGCAGCACGGCCCAGGCAACGACCTGCCCCGTAACAAAATTTGCCTGGCGGCGAGCAGTGACAGCTTCGGCAAAGGGTGAGCGGGGACTAGAGTAGTAGGCAGAAAT
>JBCBOC010000091.1:0-9231 GCA_039821475.1 Cyanobacteria bacterium J06632_22
GAGTACCCGCCGCCCAGGCCGATGTGATTATCAATGCCCCCGTCATCATCCGCGGCCCCGGCTCTACCCCTGTGGAAGAAGAAGAAACGGTCGTGATAGTAAGTCCTTTGTCTTTTAACAGGGCGGGTATTCAAAACAGTTGGCACAAGCGCTCTGGATTCTGGTGCTCCAGTTTTCTCCATCTTAGGGTGACCCACCGAGACCGCGTCATCCCCTACAATAAAAACCACACAAAAAAGACCTAAAAGAGCGGACTGGTCGTCCTACTCAACTTCCCCACCACCATGAAATTTTTTGAAAAGCCCGGTGCTGATGTTGCTGATCGTGTTCCCCCGGGGCAGCACCTGGCTAAGGGCTTTCCGGTACTGACCTACGGAGAAACCCCCACGGTGAGCACCGATGAGTGGCGGTTTCAGGTGACTGGCTTGGCAACGGCTAAAACGTTGACCTGGGAAGACTTTATGGCCCTGCCCCAAAGTGATTTCACCATCGATTTTCACTGCGTTACGACCTGGTCAAAATTGGACACAAAATGGTCGGGCATCAAGGTGACTGACTTCCTTAACGCCATTGAGGTCGACCCCAAGGCTCAGCATGTGATGGAGCACTGCTACGGCGGCTACACCACCAATATTTCGATGGCTGACTTTGCCCGGCCCGAGAATTTCTTTGCCCATACCCTTTACGGTGAGCCTTTACCGGCAGAGCATGGTGGACCCCTGCGGCTTGTGGTGCCTCACCTCTATGCTTGGAAAAGCGCGAAGTGGATCAATGGTTTAGCGTTCACTGAAGAAATGGAACTGGGCTTCTGGGAGCGGAACGGCTACCACCATCGCGGGGAGCCCTTTGCCGAGGAGCGCTACAGCGTTCGATAGCGCCAATACTGTTGGGGACGAATGGCGTGACCGAATGGGCGGACGAATGGGCGGACGTGTTTGATGGTGCTGAGTTTTTGACGCTCGGCTGTCGCCAGGCGAGGCGGACGTTGCTAGCTTTCACTGAGAAGCTGGCGTCAGGCGCATACAGTTTCCGCCACCGTAATTTCTGACAACTTAGTCAGATCTGTCGATTCAAAAGCCCTGAGTGAGTCGCCAAAATATGAGGACAGGTTCCTATTGCTAAACCTCGTCCGGCTTGAAACCTGTTGCTTTCCCTAAAGCAAACCTCCAGTTCTCGACGGGGTCAAGGTTTGATGTGTCATGCTAGCCGTTGACTTTGCAGAAAACGAATATGTTCTAGGCTCGTTGCCCCTGCCGGCTCGTCACTGGTTGGAAAGCCTGCCCTGGGAGCAGCGTCGCTATGTGCTATCGCTATGCCATGTCATCTGTGCGACCCCCCCTGAGCGCCAAGCGGAGTTTCTCGACGATTACACCGCCGATGGTGTGATCTCCCGCATTATTCAAGATCAGGACACGCAGCAACGCGTCCACTTCCATCTTCAGCGGTTTCGCATTCCGACTGCATTGACGGACACCGTGCTGCGTCAGTATATTCGCCAGTTTTATCTACACTCCGCCCAAAACCGCCAGCAGCCGGTTAATCAGTACCTTGAGACGGCGCTTAAGCTCACGGCCAGTACCCAAGAACACAACAGCGTACTCAGTTACATTCTGGGCTTTGAAATCATGAAGCTGCTGTTCCAGATGAGTTGGGAACAGCACGAGCGCCTCTATCGCCTCCAGGCGACCCAAGAAGATTTTCTGCGTGCCTATATTCGCCCTATCCAGCACACCCACCGACTCAATGGCATTATCGTGCCAAAGGATGAGGGACAGTTTTTTGCCCGTCGCGAATACTTTGTCAAACGGCCCCGCTTAAGCTTTAAACGCTTGGATGCCCTAGTGATGGCCACCTTCTCTTCGACGGCCGTCGCCGATTTGGGCTTTTCCATCATCCGCCATCCCAAAGCCGTGCAGTTTGACTACGAACACATCTTTGAAAATGATCCGCCGACGGTCATTTTCGACTGATTGAGAAAGCACCTGTCGTCTGTCAACGCTAGAACCTATAGCAACCGCCACAAACGCTTGGGCACGACGGCTATAATTCTGCGCTTCTACTTAGTCCAGAATGCGGACAGCGCCCGCTTGAATGGCGTCAAACAGACGGTTAATCTGACGGCGCTCCTGCTCATCTACCGTGCCATCGGCCAGCACCATGGTAGAGAGTTGTTTGTATTGGGCGTAGCTGATGCGCTTCGTGACGATGAGTCGATCAACAAGCTTTTTGACATCCGTTTTGTTGATGTCGTTCTCGGGGAGGGCGGCGTCAGATTGCATAAAAGTAGCTGGATAGAGTGACCTGATTTTCCGATAGCTTATGGGAAGCGTAGGGAATTCCCTTCAGGCATACTACCGAAATTGGAAGCAAAACTAAAGGACCGACTGTCCCGTCGGGCCGATCACCCGGAGCGGCATGATGGCCAAGCTATGCTTTTGTCTCGATGTCTGTCTGAATAACGTCCTTTATCACGTCGCGATTTCCCTGCTGCAGCAGTAACTCAAAGGCCGACTGTAGGGTATCGGCTTCGGCGACGGGTTTGTCGTCGCGCCAGCGCAAAATGCGTGGAAAACGGACTGATATTCCAGATTTGTGTCGTTTGGATTCACTAATGCCCTCGAAACCAATTTCAAAGACATGGACGGGCTCAACCGATCGGACGGGTCCAAATCTCTCCCGGGTGTGCCGTCGGATCCAGCGGTCGAGTTTTTCGATTTCGCTGTTGTCTAGGCCAGAGTAGGCTTTGGCAAAGGGGACCAAGTCTTCGTTATGCCATAGCGCAAAGGTATAGTCCGTGAACAAGTTCGCCCGTTTACCACTGCCGGCCTGGGCATAGATCAACACCGCATCCAGGGTCATGGGATCGACTTTGTACTTCCACCAGTAGCCTCGTTTCCGACCGACCAGGTAAGGGCTGTCTCGTTTTTTCAGCATCAGGCCTTCTGCGGCCTGATGCCGGGCGCTTTCTCGCAGAGCCTGCAGGTCCTCAAAGGTCTCGAAGTCAACCGTTTTTGAGGGCTGCATCAGGTCACTGGGGCAGGCTTGGAACAATGCTTCCAACTGAGTCCGGCGTTGTTCCAGGGGCCAATCGCGGATGTCTTCCCCCTGCCATTCCAGCAGATCGTAGGCCAGGTAATGGACCGGATTGGAGGCCATCAGCTTGGCGGTGACGCGTTTACGGCCTAGGCGTTTTTGTAGGTCATTAAAATCCAAGGGCTGACGGCCGTCCCAGCAGACAATTTCGCCGTCGAGCACGGTGCCCTCTGGCAGGGCCCGAAGCGCGGCCTCAAATTCGGGAAACTGAGGCGTGATTAAATCTTCTCCCCGAGACCAGATGAAATGTTGTCCGGCCCGATGAATCATTTGGGCGCGAATGCCATCCCACTTCCACTCGGCTTGCCAGTCGGCCAGGGTCTCAGTGGCAAACTTATCGGCGTCGATCTGGGCTGCTAGGAAAAATGGATAGGGCTGGCTGGGGGCCGTTGCCGTTGTGTCCGGGTGAATCAGCTGCTGGTAGAACTCGGCTGTTGGGGTGAAATCCCCCATCAGCCGGTGGGTCAGCACGGCCTCGGGTAGCTCGTATTCTGCGGATAAGGCCTTGATCACCAGCTTGCTAGAGGCGCCAACCCGGAAGGCCCCGGTCAAAATTTTGTTGAGAACAAAGATTTCATAGTCGTTGAGGTTAGCCCACCAGGAGACGATGAGATCCTTGAGCGCATCCCCTTCCAGGGCCTTGCCCCGAGCCGGTTTTACTTGGGGAATCACCTGCTCCATCCACTCGTGTAGTGGGGTACTGCCACTGACGGTAGCCTCTGTCACGGTGGGCAACGGGGTGTCCCTCAGGAGCAGGGCGATGGTCTCAGCGGAGTCCCCCACGTGGGCATAGCTGTCTTCGAACAGCCAGGGCGGAATGTCGGACACCTGTAGAAATATGTCTCGCAGCACCCGTGAGGTGATCAGGCGCTTGCGTGTTTTGCCCAAAAATAGGTGCAGGGCCCACACGGCGTCAGCATTGGCCGCCCCATGAAAGTAGTGCTGCAGGGCGCTAACTTTCTCGTTGGTTGAGGTGGTGGCGTCGACGGCCTGGAAAAGCTGGGTAAATCGCTGCATGGATAGGCAAATGGAGGCAAAGGCTACGGGGATCAAGAAAAATCCACCGAGTAAAATCTTAAAAAAATATTAAAATGAATACGTGGACGGATTGCGATCGCAACGCCTCCATTCCCATTTTGACCGATTGGAGCGGCGATAGCCGCTATCCACAGAACTGACCTGTTGATAAGCGATACCCACCGTCTATGTCCGCTAATTTCACCGATGTCGATGCCATGGCGTCGTCAGCTAGAGGGCTATCCTCCGATTCTCAGGCTGATTGGGCCAACAGTAGGAGGTTAGACGAGCAGATAGAGCGGTATCCGGCATCGCGCCATGGGCGCTCGGCGTTATTGGTGGATGGCTCGCATCTGTTTTATGCTGCCGCCCAGCTCAATATCGAAGTCGACTATTTACGACTCCTCCAGGCCTTGACCCAGCGTCAGTCACTGCTGAGGGCTTACTTCTACACCGGCGTTGACCCCCAAAATGAGCGTCAGCGTGGCTTTTTGTCTTGGTTGAGTCGAAACGGTTATCGAGTGGTCAGCAAGCCCCTTACCCAAAGCCCAGAAGGGGGGCGCCGCACCAACCTACAGGTGGAAATGGCCGTAGATATGCTGTGGCTGGCAGATTACTGTCATACCGTTACGCTACTGAGCGGTGACGGTGCCTTGGCCTATGCGGCTGAGCGGCTGACGCGACAGGGGACACGGGTGGAGCTAGTGGGCCTGCTGTCGATGACCAGTGACTCCCTAGTGGAACTGGCCGATACCTATACTGACCTGGCCGACCTGCAAACCGCGATTCAAAAGCTCCCGTCAGCTAAGCCCGGCTCAAAATCTAGTGCTAAATCGTCGAAGCCCTAATAGCGTATCAACGCTAGAAATTCGGACTGGCGGGAAAAAGCGAAATAGTGAATAGCGAAATCGGGGAAATTATGGCCTACCCAGGCGTAAGATCTGGCAGTAAGCCAAAGTAAACCTGAGTCTGGTAAACAAACTGAATGACGCCCTGCTGCTGGTGCGCTTCGAACGTTTCCGCCAGGGCATCATGCAGGGGGCGATGGTTGGGGTGATTCGCCGGCGGTGCGTAGGAGCAGGACATTAACCGTCCCCAAAGCCCGGTCCAATCCAGCGGTTGACGATAGGTCAGCGTGATGGACTGGGGGATATAAGGCCCATAGAACTGTTGGATGTGCTCAAGTGCTATTCGCCGTCGGTGACGGACGTTCCCATAGTCTGGTGCCTGTTCTCGTAGCAGACCTTCGTAGGCCTGCTGGAAAGCATCCGTCAGGTCGCGATTGTTCCATACCAAGACCACCCAGCCCTGGGGCAATAAAATGCGTTGAAACTCTTGACGGGTCTTGATCGGGTCAAACCAATGAAACGCCTGACCCGCGACCACCATGGAGACGCTTGCCGTCGGGAGTCCGGTTGCTTCGGCGCGGCCGGACTGGCTGTGAAACTGGCTATAGGCCGCAAGCTGCTGCAACGCTGTGTGGCGCATTGCCGCGTTGGGTTCAACCCCATAGACGGTATTGCCGTGGTCTAAAAACAGCCGTGTCAGCTTACCGGTGCCTGAGCCAACATCGGCAATAACGGTTTGGGGAGATAGTTGACAGTGCTGCTGTAAGACATCCAGCAAGGCTGTGGGGTAGCCGGGGCGGTACCGCACATAGTCTGTAACCCGACTAGTAAAGCACTGGGTTGGATCGTTGGGGGTTGACTTGTTCGAGCTATCCCACACGTTGACGGAGCTTGGCCCCCAGTAAGAGGACTATGCCCACAGCCGCACTGATCCAAGGCGCGGGCCCGGTGGCATAGTGAGTGTCCTGGTCTTGCTGGGAGATCAGTGTGGCATCAATGCCTTCGGCATCGACGGGCACCGTCAGAATGTCACCATGCCCCTGCTGCATAATGGTGACTTCCCAATCGCCGACTAGGGTGCGATCGGGTTCAAAGGCAAAGCGACCGTTAGCGTCGGTCACCCCTTGCATCCAGGGCTGGGTTGGATTGTTTGGTGCGTATACCGATACCTTTGCGCCTTTGAGCGGTTGGCCATTGCTGAAGCGGGTCTGCAGCTGCAGCTGATTGCTGAGCAAATAGTCAGTTTGTACGCTATGGGCCAAGGCCTGACTGCCTGTGGCAACCAGTGCCATTAAGGCTAGCGGGAGGGCAAGTTTAGCTCGCATCACTCAAAGGGCTCCTATGAAAATCGGCTTCCGAATGGTTTGATCTAGGCTTCTGAATGGTTTGATCTATCAGTTGACTGAGCAGTGATTGGGTCACGGACGGACTAGGGACCCTGTCTACACCATGCATACCACGAGAACCTAACGGGCTTCAGGATGAGCAGGATCGCAAATCGTCCAGTCTAAGCTTGCCTGATTCTAGCCTGAGATTTATCAAATGTATGGGACAACGGGTGGATTTCCCAGGGGTCAGATCCTGGGACGGGTAAGCGCTCCCTGGGGCTTTCCCGGATATGGATGGGGCTAAATAATACCTGGATTGCGTAAGATCAGCCGTGGCCGACTGAAAAATGATGCTCCAGGAGATAAAGCGGGCAGCCTGTAGGCGTCCTACCGTCATCGTGGCATGTGACGGTTTTGGGTTCGTCGGTTGTTTTGGTTGATGTTTTATCCATGAATAAACGAGATTTGGTAAGTCGTGTAGCCAGTCGGGCGTCCCTGAGTCAAAGGCAGTCGGCCAAAGCGGTGGATAACATGCTGGAAGCAATTATTGCCGCGGTCTCGGCAGGAGAGTCGGTGAAACTCTCGGGCTTCGGTACCTTTGACACCCAGCACCGTCAGCCGCGCCGAGGGCGTCATCCTCAAACGGGGGCAGCCTTGAAAATTCCCGCTAAGACGGTTCCTAGTTTTTCGGCTAGCCGCCTATTTAAGTCAAAGGTGGCGACTGATCTTCATGTGCTACGCATTCCACCGCTGTGCCCGGCCTCCCAAAGGGCATCGACTAAATCTGCCGCTGCCCTGGTGACTGACCCTAGGGCTACGTCCCATCGCCTCCGTTCAATTACGGATAGGGTGCGAGACTTTTTTAAAGGGTAATCTGAGCAAAATCGATGACAAAGTGACATTCTCGGGCACTCTGAGGATGACCTCGCAGGAACAGGGCTAGTCACTGTAGCGCGGAGCAAAGCTCGATTGTGTAGGCTTCTGCCCAGGTGTGGTGGCAGCAACCTTGGCAAATGCCCGGGCGTTTGTGCTTGTTGGCGCATGATGTCTGCATGACGTCTGCATGATGTCTGAGCCTGGGAATTCAGTGTCGATCGCTGGGGCGTCAGGCCTATTTTCAGGCCAGTCGCGAGCGCGATATCGCCGCTGTTGCTGTCGCTGTCGGTGTGGTCACACATTCCGTCTGTTTCGTCTATTGTGTTGCATCTATTGCGATTCCAGAACAATCTTCGTGCGACTCTCCCTATGGGGTTCCGTGCGAAAGGGATGAGTGCTGCCCCAGGGTCGCCGCTGTCCGTTGTTCTGTCGCGCTTGCGCTTTAGATCACGTCTCGTTTGAAACCGGTTGCTTTTTGTAGGAAAACCGCTGGTTTGGACGTGGTCAAGGTCCCTATTCCGTCATCGCTGTTGAAGTTTGATATGCTCACCCAAACGCGCACTTTGCCCCAGTATCTTTTACAGCTTGCGCAGCGTCAGGCGACTGGAGAGCTCGTCATGGATGCCGGTAAAGGTGCTTCGCCTTGGAAACTTTACCTTTACTCCGGGCGATTAATCTATGCCACTGGGGGTAAACATCCGGTGAGGCGCTGGTATCGGGCCTTTAAGCGCCACGGTCAGCCCCTTGATCAAAATTGGCTGAGACAGCTGAGTGTGCCCGGAGATTACTGGGAGGTTGATTACATTAATCAGGCTATCCGGCAGGAACGCATTTCCCTCGCCCAAGCCAAGCTGATTGTCAGTAGTGTCATCAGCGAGGTGATGTTTGCGCTGGTGGATCGGCCACTGGTCTCGCCCCAGTGGACAACCAACCGTCTAGTGTCGCAACAAACCACGTTTTTGTCCGTTGAGCAGGTGCTCGATCAGGCGCGGCGACAGCAGCAGCAGTGCCGCCAGGCCAGTCTGGGTATGACCATTGCACCCCAGCAGATTCCTGATTTATCCCCTGTCTTGCGTGATGAGCAAGCGCTGCGACAAAAACTCTCCGCGAAGGGGTATGAGGCATTGCTGAGCTGGTTGCAGGGCAATTCGACCCTATGGGATTTGTCGATTCAGACACGGCGCTCAATTGATGGCATTTTGCGGTTGCTCTTGCCTTTGGCCCGACAAGGCATTATTGAGCTGCTGCCGATTCCAGACTTGGCGGCCCCCTATCGGACGTCGGTTAGTGCGATCGCAACGCCTAAACCGCCCCCTAAGGGCCTCATTGCCTGCGTCGATGACAGCCCTGTTGTTTGCAAAGCGATGGCCCAGATTTTGCAGCCGATGGGCTATGAGGTGTTGCCGGTGATTGAGCCGCTGCAGCAGATTTCAACCTTGCTCAAACACAAGCCGGACCTGATTTTTCTGGACCTGATGATGCCGAATGTCAACGGCTATGAACTCTGTCACTTTCTGCGGAAGACCAGTACCTTTCAAGATACGCCGATTGTTATCTTGACCGGTCGAGATGGCATGATAGACCGCATGAGGACCAAAATGGCAGGTTCGTCTGACTTTTTGGCGAAACCACCCGATGCTCGAAAAGTTGCTCAGATTTTGCAAAAGCACCTCAATGCAGGCGACAGCTAGGGGGATGTGGCAAACGAAGGATTAGCAGGCCCGTTCGACGGTGTTGAGAGGTGCCATTCCCCCTTACAGGTTCATTGAGCCTGTAAGGGGGAATGGCAAGATTGATGTTCCAGCAAGACTCAGGTCTTAACCCAGACGCAGGCTGTGTCTGATGTTTTAGACGGCTGATCTGTCAACTGTTGAGGGGCTCTTTTTTTGTTATTACGTTTGTCGATTTGCTAGGGACTGTTCCTGGCGCTGAAGGCCTTTCTTCTGGAGCCCCTCGACGCGTCGAACAGGTTTATCAATCCTTCGTTTGCCACATCCCCCTAGCTGTCGCCTGCATTGAGGTGCTTTTGCAAAATCTGAGCAACTTTTCGAGCATCGGGTGGTTTCGCC
>JBCBOC010000775.1:0-2187 GCA_039821475.1 Cyanobacteria bacterium J06632_22
CTTAGGACAATCCCGGCGCTCACGTGTCCAGTATTGGAGCCAAGTGCCCGGCGCTATCTTACCGCTATCTTACACAGTGTCTCTATTACACAGGGTCTCTCGGTCTAACGCCGCCACCACCCGGTCGTAAATTTGCTCTGCTTCCTCAGGCGTGTTCCCCACACAGGTCAGCCCCAGCTTGCCATACTCCGATAGGCATCCCATTAGGTGAAAGGCCACGCCGACACCTTCAATGGAATTGAAGTGGAGCTGTTCGCCCATAATGATGTCCATCAAGTCGTTAGGTAATAAGCCCTTATAGGCAGGCTTTTGCAGGTTGTCCGACGCGCGATAGTACTTGGCTTGGCCCTGTTTCGTGTAGAACTTGCCGTCGGCGGTGCTGTAGCTGCCATCGGTAAGGAGCTTCATGGCCATAAAGGGATGAGTAGTGCCGCCCTTGCGTAGGTTAATTTCAATGGCGTGCATGGTCCAGGGCTCCTGCTGATTCTCAGGCTGATGAACGGCGATGAAGTCTACGCTGTAGCGCTCTAGGGCACCTTTGGCAGCCAGGGCTTCGCCGACTTTTCGGCCCATTTCTTGTAAGGCCAGTCGATAACCTGCATCGGCTGGGAAGGTGCAGCCCAGGAAGATTTGACCGTCTGGGCCGCCGAGGATTTGGTCATGGGTGGAGAGGATTTCGACGGTACCGTCCGGGCCGATATGGCCCTGGGTGCTAGGGGAGCGTTTGATGTCACCTTCGACAAAGGCTTCTGCGATCGCACCTAACACCCCGATCTTCTGCTCAAAGTGCGCCCAGGTCTCTGTCGGACACTGAAACCTTAGCGACTCAAACGCTTGCTCCACGGCTGCTACGCTTTGGTCTAGCTCGACTAGGCCTGGGGCATAGGTCATTAGCGATCGCAAATCCAGCAGCGCATTGCCCTCCCCCGAAAAACCTTCATTCAGCTTAATCACAATGCGCTGTAAATCAGGCTGCCGCGCCCACAGCGCCACCGTCACCTGAGCCAAGGAATGGGCATCGTACTGCAGCGCACTGCCATCGGGATGGGGAATGCCCGCCTCTGCAAAAATCTCTCGACTGCCGCTTTTAGTACCCCAGTGCAACAGCTCAGGGTTAAGCGCCATCAGCGGAATGCCCAGTTCCAGCGACAGATCGCGCTCGTAGCCAGAGGCATTGAAGCAGGTCATGTAGGCCTCCCCTGGTGTCAGGCAGGCTCGAATACGTTCAATCAGTCGGGGGCGGTCTAAGATTTTCTCCGTCAGCGGACGGCGGGAAGAGTCATAAGTGGCAAACAGTTCAAGTCGGTTTCTGGCGTGGGAGCTCGGAATACCGGGTAACAACTCTAGGTAATAGTCCACCACGCTAGGGTGCAGCGGTTGCGAGGTGACGTAAACTAATCGTGTTTTCGGATTTCGCAGGTGAATCAGCTCAAACAGTAACCGCTCTTCGTAGTGGTGAACACCTTCGACCTTGGCCAGCTCCTCCTGGTCCAGACTTAAAGAAGGCACCACTAAAATCTGGCGCGACGAGCGGTCCAGTTTATTCATCGACTGCCAGCATTTTGGCAGGGTGCGTTGGTAACGTCGAAACCAGGCATCACGGTCTGAAAGGTCAGTGAAAGCCATCGTGAATGACCTGCTTTAAACGGTCAGAAAATCTCTGAAAGTATTTTATACCAGGCAGTCGCTGGACTTCATCGGCTTTCCTAATAGAGATTCATTCCAAAGTAGCTGCATCGTTTTGTGTCCACAGGACGGAGCTGGCAGCTGCTACAGGTATAGCAGTCGAAGGGTTGATTGAGACCCTTGACTGCGATCGCGGGGCACCCAAACTAACGCTTTCAGCACGGACTTATCCTGAGCAACGCGACAAATGTAATCGCCGAGAATACCCATGGTCATAACAACAAAGATTAACCATAGTGAGCAAAGCCACCGCAGTTACAACAACTACGGTGGCTCAGTAAAGCTCAATTTATCAGGCACTTGCAGATGAGGACAACCTAGGGGTCAGTTTGTAGGAGCTGGGGCTGTAGGTAAGCAATCATCTGCTCTACACCGCGCTGGATGCGTCGTGTAACTGTCATCGGACTCACGCCAATGCGCTCAGCAACTTCCTTCCGAGACAGCCCCTTAAAGAAGACAAACTCGATGGCGGAGCGAGTCTTCTCTTCAAGCTGGGCTAGA
>JBCBOC010000745.1:0-2354 GCA_039821475.1 Cyanobacteria bacterium J06632_22
GATTTGTTGAACTAAGCCTTTTAACGCCTAGTTCAACAAATCGGAACCCTAGATACTAGTTATTAAGTTGTTAGCGTAAACGTTGTTATGACAATTATTATCAGCGTATCGTCAACAACTTCCGTATTAACAGATACGGTTTACCATTTGAAACATCAAGGCATCCGTACACTCCATTTTTCTCTCTAGAAAAACATGCGGTCACCAGTGACGGTTAACCGCATTATTAAAGTGGGTTGTCAGATCCTATCGAACAGTTGCAAGCTAGATAGGCACTGCTTCTTTTGCCCGTATGCCTGACATTCAACCTGATGCGGCCACTATCCAGAGCCTATTTAATCGCATTGCCCCCGTTTATGACGATCTGAACCAGTCGCTGAGTTTGGGCTTGCATAAGGTCTGGAAGCGGATGGCCGTGCAGTGGAGCGGAGCACAGCGGGGAATGACCTGCCTAGATGTGTGCTGTGGTAGCGGTGATCTGGCACTGATATTGGCCGATACCGTGGGGGCCAATGGGGCGGTGACCGGAGCAGACTTTGCCACCGCGCAACTTGCGATCGCAGCCCAGCGCGCTGCATCGTTAGGATTGAGCCATCGTACCCAATGGGTCGAAGCCGATGCCCTCAGGTTGCCCTTTCAGGCACAGGGCTTTGATGCCGCCACCATGGGCTACGGCCTCCGGAACCTCACCAATATTCCTCAGGGGCTGCAAGAGCTGCACCGCGTGCTCAAACCCGGTGCCCGCGCCGCTATTCTAGACTTTCACAAACCTCAGAATGCCCTGATTCAACAATTTCAGCAGTGGTATCTCGACTATCAGGTCGTCCCCACCGCTGAGCGCTACGACCTCACTTCGGAGTATGCTTACATCGGCCCCAGCGTCGAGCGCTTTCCCGTTGGCCCAGAGCAGGTCGACCTCGCCCGTCAGGCGGGCTTTAGTCACGCCGTCCACTACCCGCTCATGGGCGGGCTCATGGGCGTACTGGTTGCAACGCGATGAATGGGTCCCTGCTGCTGGCATCAATGGATTGGTCTATGCTGTGGCTATTACTAACGCCGCCAGTTGCAGGTGGCGTGATCGGCTATTTTACGAACGATCTAGCCATCAAGATGCTCTTTCGACCCTACCGGGCGCGGTACCTCTTGGGTCGGCGAATTCCCTTCACTCCGGGGCTCATTCCCAGCAATCAAGCCCGTCTTGCCCAGCGCATTGCCGACACTATTATGGGGTCACTGCTGACCCCAGACGAGCTACAAAAGCTGGCACGCCGCCTGTTAGAAACTGAGCGCATCCGCAGCGCCATTCACTGGCTGCTCACGATGGCCCTAGAGCAGGTTCAGTCCGACACCCAGGCGAAGTCTGCACAGATCCTGGGCAACATTCTGCAAGACATGTTGGGTCAGTCGCTACCCAGAATGCTACGGGTCTGGGCCCGAGACGAGCAATTTTTGGCCGAACAAATCAATCATATTTTTGATCAAGTCTTACTCGAGTTTCGCTTGAGCGAGGAACAGGCTGAACAAGTGTCGACCTGGGTGTGGCAGGGCGTCCTCCCCCCCGATCGCATCCGTCAGCTGATTGTGGATTTCCTCACCGAAGATAACGTTCGCACTATTGATGAAACCCTTCGCGCTAAAACCAGCGGCACCTACTGGGTAGTGGCTAACCTATTTGGCGTGCGCAATGCCCTCACCCGCCTGAGAAACCACTGTCTGGACGAGCCCGCCCAAAGCAATGCCCGCATTGCTGAGCTGATTATGACCCTGCGGGTCGAAGACAAACTCCAGGACTGGCTACAAAGCTTCTCTCTTCAAGAGCTGCCCATTGCCACTGTCCGTCAACTGCGTCGCACCCTACGCCTGACCATTCGAAATTACCTACGGCAAGACGGGGCCGCACTGTTGCAGGGGCTCAGTGATTCCATCAAATGGGAAAAAGTCGCCACCCAACTGCTCAATCGCCTGCAGTCCTCTCCCGTCGTGGCAGGCTCCATTGGCATGGTCAGCACAGAGCTGGCCCTCATACTCGAGCGCTATCTTGAAAGAGACTTAGAAAAAATTGTTGCTCAGGCGATTCCTATCCTTAACATCGATCAGGCGATTATTGCGCGGGTCAATGCAACTTCTCCAAAGGATCTAGAACAGGCGATTCAAGGGATTGTCCGCAGCGAGCTGCAGGCCATTGTCAATCTCGGCGGCATACTGGGCTTTACCATCGGATTGGGGCAGGCCCTGTTCTTCTATTTTCAACGATAAATCGAAATCTGTATAAAGCCTGGACTGATCGTCATAGAGGCTTTGTGGCAACAGCTATAGCGCTCGCCACTTTGCTGAGGACAGTTCTGGCTGTGAAA
>JBCBOC010000821.1:0-1690 GCA_039821475.1 Cyanobacteria bacterium J06632_22
AGACGAGATCGAGGCGGAACTGCGCGATATTTGGCGATCTCAGTCGGACGGAGGCCTGGCGCCTGTGGCGACTCGGGCCACCACCTTTACCGTTGTGATCTACGAGCCCGAAGAGATTCAACAACTGTTGGCGGCGCTAAAGTTCTATGACGGTGACATTGACGGCAGCCACGGTCCGAAAACCCGTGAGGCGGTGACCCAGGCTCAAAAGGCCTATGATCTGCGCATTACTGGCCGGGTTGATCAGGACACCCTGAAGGTGTTGCGATCGCACTACGCCCAACTCTCTCTCGATGAACAGCGCCCCCGCAACCCCGACATTCGCGGCTTCAACTTAAGTGAGGCCTTGGCAGCCCAGAACCCCTGCCGCATCATTACCCTATGCCCCACCTTCGACGAGCAAGATGAAGGAGTGAAAGCGCAGGTATCGGCCTACTGTCCGGTGCAAAAAAACAACAGTAGTAACTTGGTGTGTTGCGAGTACATCACCTTGCGGGGGACCAAGTCTGCCTTGCAGCGGGTCGATAAACTCGTCAAATCTCTGGTGATCAACGATTTGCCTAAATTTATCTGGTGGAAGGCCACGCCTAACCCAGAGGACAAGCTATTCCAGGCCATGGCCGAAATCAGTAGCTGCATCATTCTAGACTCTAGCTACTACGGTAACCCAGAGTCAGAACTGTTAAAGATTAAAGAACTGGTGGATAACGGTGTCCGCATTGCCGACCTCAACTGGTATCGGCTAGCGCCCTGGCAAGAACTCAGCGCTGCGGCCTACGACCCCCCCGAGCGGCGCATGTCGCTGACGGAGGTCGATCAGCTAGAAGTGGACTACGAAAAAGGCAATCCAGCCCAGGCGCTCATGTACCTAGGCTGGATTGCCAGCCGCTTAGAATGGCAGCCCCAGTCCTACCAGGACGAGGGCGGCGATTATGATCTACGCCGCGTTGGCTTCACCGGCAGTGACGGGCGCCACATCGATGTTGAGCTGGCGGCAATTCCCGTTGCCGACTGGGGTGAGGTCCTGGGCGACTTAACGGGCTTGCGACTGTCTTCGACCAACCGAGACGCCAACTGCTGCACCGTTCTCTGCTCAGAAACGGCGGGCTGCATGAAGATGGAATCCGGGGGTGGCGCTCAATCCTGCTACATCCAAGAAGTCACCGCCATCTCAGACCAGCGCTCTGACCTACTGCTAGAGCAACAGCTCCAGCGCTGGGGCGAAGACGTCTTATTCGAAGAAAGCCTGAACGTGACCGCTCAGATTTTAAAGCTAGTGAATTAGTAGACAAAACAGCTCACAGTCATGCCGACCAGTGGCTTGCTCCACTGGTCTAAGCTGCTCTACAGCACTAATGCGCACTAACGTTAATGCGTTTGCCCCATTGCTATGGGCCCGTTGTGGGCAGCAACAGAAACCGCTATGCCGTCGAGTGGGACTACTCCCCTTCGACGGCCATGCCTACACTGAACTTGGGGTTCAATGGCGTATCACCTGTTCGCATGATCCACGTTTTGTTAGGGCCCTGAGTACGGCAATCCTGCTTAACACACAACTCTATGGCCCAAAAAGATAGAGAAGCGGCCTGGTCCTAACAGAGCTGGCGACTACTATAGCAACCACCACAAACGTTTGTGCGCAGTTGCGGGCCACTTGGCGACCATACCAAAGGTTTCACAGCCAGAACTG
>JBCBOC010000650.1:0-2923 GCA_039821475.1 Cyanobacteria bacterium J06632_22
CACAAGTCCAATAAAGAATTGATTGGTCAGGGCATTGACAAATATGAGCCTTAAATTACCCGGGGTAAACGTTGGCAGTTGAAAGTCCGGTAACCCTGGCGTAATTTCGCCAATGGTGGCAATGGTGCGAATATCGACATCCCGCAAAAGCGTCAGTGAGACGATCGTCCCGATCACCAAAGCGACCAATTGAGGCGGAACGATTTTCTTGAGTTTGTTGGGATACGAAAACAAAATGGCTAATGTGAGAAAGCCTAAGCCGGTTTCCCAAGGGCTCAAATTGGCGATTAGCGTCGGCAAACTCTTAATCACGCCAAGCACCCCGCCTTTCGGGGTTTCTTGACCGAGGAAAGGCGCAGTCTGCATGAAGATTAAAATGACGCCAATGCCAGTCATAAATCCTGAAATGACGTTATAGGGCAGCATCGTAATGTATCGCCCTAGCTTCAGCAGCCCGAAGCCAATCTGAAACACCCCTGCCAGCATGACGACGGTAAACGCCATGGCAAGGCCATTCTCAGGGTCACTGGCCGTCGTTTCAGCAATGACAGCAGTAATAATTACTGTCATTGGCCCCGTGGGTTCAGAAATTAGGCTGGGGGTACCCCCAAACAGGGAAGCAAAAAAACCGACTAAAATGGCCCCCCATAACCCTGCAGAGGCCCCAGCACCAGAGGCAATACCAAGTGCTAATGCCAAGGGTAGAGCAACGACTGCAGCTGTTAGACCGCCTAAAACATCGCCTCTAACATTAGTAAAATTGATACGATTCGTGATTGACATGGATCGTCTTTGGATCAAAACAGGGTGGATTTGGCCAAAACCTAGCGGGCTGAATTTTGCACAGACAACTGCTGATCTGCAACCTTCAGACAAGGTTTAGCCATTTCATCATCTCCCGTTTTGGCCACGGTCACAATGCATAAGTTGCTGACGTTAGCTTTCTCTGGAGGCTGGAAATGTACGGTTAACGCAGGGTTAACGAGTCGACAAGCCTATCAATTATTCTCTTGCTGGACAAAGCCGTGGGCTGTCAACTCTAGAACTTAGGATTGGCGGGGAACAGCGAATAGTGAGATAGTGAAATCGTGTGAGTGCTTTGACAATCAAGGGCTATAGGCTCAATCCTATTTGTTAGGCACGATTCGCCAGTCTCAACTCAAATTTTCAGGCTTGACACGGCACTCGGTGAGCGGATTAAGGCTGCAATTTCTAAACTAAAGCGCTGGTGAGATAAGTCGCCCCCACAGTCTACTGATTAGGCAGCATCCTGGATGCCACCACTTTTAAAAGATTCGCGCGATACCTGGTGCACAAGACTTGAAGACACATAGAACAACGTGAAGCCGATGAGCGGATGCAGCACCTGCAAATGGAGCGGCGTCTGGAGGCGGATGCTGCAAAACTGAAGCGCCAACAGAACCGGCAAGCTGGCAGCAAGTGCGCGGACCTTTCTGGAGAACGGCGTCATGACTGACCCTAGCAGGAGAATAAGCGACAGTCCGTTGTAACCCTGCACAAGCCGCCCATGAATTGTCCACCAAGTCGGGTCGCTAAAGTACGCAACTCCCACCGTTAAAACTTGGGCAATCAGACAAAGGTTAAAGATAGTGGCAGCAGCGTAGAACGCAGGTTTTATCCAGTTTGCCACGCTACTTGGTTCTGTTTCTAAAGTGGGTGTCATCTTAGCCTGCGGATGGTGCCAGTTCTAGGTTCGACATGCCCTGCATGAACAATACGGCCTTGCTGACCAGCTCAGGCCCGGCCCTTTCGGGTGAACCGGTATCGAATGGTGGGGCGGGGTTGTACTCCAGTAGGAGTTGAATAAGTTTGGCGGTCTCTTCGCCGTAGAGCATGCTGGCAATCGTCAATGCAAAGTCAATGCCAGCGGTTACACCGCCGCCCGTGATGCGATCGCGATCCACAACGACGCGTTCGGTCCCCACCTCAACGCCCAACGCCGCGAGCTGGTCACGCATTCCCCAATGGGTTGCGGCTCGATAGCCTTTTAGTAGTCCCGCTTTTGCCAAAAACTCTGACCCACCGCACACAGAGGTCACAAATTTTGCCGTCTGGCCCTGTTTGCGGAAAAAGTCCAGTACCTCTGGGTCGTCTACAACGGCCTGCTGTGACAGTCCACCGCCCACGCAAACCACGTCTAGGGGCGGACAGTCGGCAAAGGTGGTATCGGGTAAGAGGACTAGGCCATCGTCAGCGGTAACCGGCGCTAGCGTTTTCCAGATTCGATGCAGCTCAACCCCAGGAAGCGCGCCAAAAACCTGATGCGGGCCGATGATATCTAGCGAGGTCATGCCGGGGTAAAACATCAACCCAATCACATACTTATGTGGCGTCGTCATGTCTTTATCTCCTTGTCGTGCGGGCGATTGAACTGTCCTTATACTAGGGAGAGCAGACTGGTGCGCACAGACCTCGATCGAGTACTCTTTTCCTCCCTATGGCGATTTCCCCGAAGCAGCTATTTGAAGATATCTACCAGGCTAAGGATGAAGGCGAGTTGCGATCGCAACTTTCACCCAAACTAGGCGAATACTTTACGGCCACGCGCTCAGGCATCTTCTTCTTTGACCAGCTGTTAGCTGAGCAAAAGTTCAAACCGGTTCTAAACATTGCCCTATCTCTAGAACACAACCCTGTAGCGCGCTACATTGCTGAGCGTCATACCCCTGTTCATGAAGGGCTCGTGACAACGCCCAAGATTTGGCAAACTATCTGCCCGCGTCCGGACCACTGGCATGTGATGGCAGGGCCCATCGTCGATGGCGGTCAAATCGTCGGTTCGGTAGGATGCACGCGAACCCGGTCGATGCCTGCCTTTGAGAGTCAGGACCTAGCCGATCTGAGCGCCATTTGTCTGCATCTATCTGCCTGGATTGCCAACGTGCGAACAACTCGCAAGGCC
>JBCBOC010000233.1:0-6152 GCA_039821475.1 Cyanobacteria bacterium J06632_22
CTGTAGGCATTCCACCCGCAGTTCGCCATCGCGTGGTTGAACTGCGATCGCAGCTGCAAAAAGCTAGCTACGCCTACTATGTGCTCGATGCCCCCGACCTACCCGATGCAGTTTACGATCGGCTCTATCGTGAGCTTCAAGATTTAGAGGTCCAGCATCCCGAACTGCTGACTCCCGACAGCCCAACCCAGCGCGTGGGGGCTCAGCCTGCCGAGCAGTTCAACTCCATTCCTCACAACATTCCGCTCTACAGCCTAGAAAACGCCTTCGACATTCCGGAATACCTAGAGTGGCAGACTCGGTGGCAGCGCCTGGAGCCAGATATGCCGGAAGCCGATGCCGTAGCCGAGCTAAAAATTGATGGCAATGCTCTGGCGCTCACCTACGAAAACGGTGTGCTGGTGCGTGGCGTCACCCGAGGCGACGGCATCGTTGGTGAAGATATTACGCAAAACGTTCGCACCATTCGAACGATTCCGTTGCGGCTGCAAATGCCAGAAGGTCAATCGCCCCCACCCGTTGTAGAGGTCCGTGGTGAAGCATTTTTGCCCATCGACGTCTTTGATGACATCAACAAAAAGCGCGCCGCAGAAGGCATTGCTTTGTTTGCTAACCCGCGGAATGCTGCGGCCGGAACGCTGCGCCAGCTGGATGCCAGGGTCGTTGCAGAGCGGCGGTTAGACTTTTTTGCCTACACCTTGCTCATGCCAGAGGGTGTCGGGGATGTGGTTCTGCCGACTGATCAGTGGATCGCTTTAGAGGTGCTGCAATCGCTGGGCTTTCGTGTCAATCCCAATCGACAGCTGTGTGAGTCGTCGGCAGCGGTCGCCGAGTATTACGACTATTGGGAAGAGAAGCGGCATGACTTGTCCTATTTGACCGATGGTGTGGTGGTCAAGCTCAACAGCTTTGAGCTTCAAGATCGCCTGGGCTTTACCAATAAGTTTCCACGGTGGGCGATCGCGCTTAAATACCCTGCCGAAGAAGTCCCTACGATTCTCAACAAGGTGACCGTGCAGGTCGGGCGCACGGGGGCCATTACCCCTGTTGCCGAACTCAACCCTGTGCAGTTAGCAGGCACGACTGTGTCTCGCGCTACGTTGCACAATGCCGATCGCTTAGCTGAGTTAGACCTACATCTGGGGGATACGGTCATCGTCCGGAAAGCGGGTGAGATCATTCCTGAAGTAGTGCGTGTGCTGCCCGAACTCCGCCCTGAAGGTGCACAGCCCTATCATTTGCCTTCCACATGCCCAGAATGTGGTCAGCCAGTGGTTAAGCCTGAGGGTGAGGCCGTCACACGCTGTGTGAATAGCTCGTGTCGGGCAATTTTGAGCGGTTCTCTACGTCACTGGGCGAGTCGGGATGCCATGGATATTAGCGGACTGGGTAAGCGCCTGGTTCAAAGCTGGATAGATCAGAGCGTGGTCGCTTCCATCGGTGACCTGTACGACCTCACATTAGAAGATTTATTGCCGCTAGAGCGAATGGGCAATCAGCTGGCAAATAAGCTATTGCAGGCCATTGAGGCGTCTAAGGCTCGGCCTTGGGCCAAGGTGTTGTACGGGCTGGGCATTCGGCTAGTGGGCAGCACAAATGCCCAGCTGCTGGCAGATAATTTCCTGTCGGTGAGTGCGCTGGCAGAGGCGGATGAAAGTGCGATCGCAGCCGTCTACGGTATCGGCCCTGAGATTGCTCAATCTGTCAGTCAGTGGTTTCAGGTGCCTGCTAACCAGCAGCTCATTGCTCGTTTACAGTCGGCGGGTCTTCAGCTAGAAGCGACAGCCCCGCCAGTCAGTGAGCAGTCTCAACCGCTGGCTGGCAAAACGTTTGTGTTGACAGGCACGCTACCGACGCTTAAGCGTTCCGAAGCGAAAGCGCGTATTCAGCAGGCCGGTGGGCGAGTTAGTAGCTCAGTAAGTGCTAAAACAGATTACGTTGTCGTCGGTGAAAACGCGGGCTCTAAGCAAGAAAAAGCGGCTGCCCTAGGGCTGACCCAGCTCAGCGAAGCGGAACTCATTGACCTGCTTGACTCTGCCTAACTCATCTCCAACCTTGCATAGCTTATTTTCCATAAGATGCTTTTTCTAAGATGCTTTTTTAGGCGATGCTTCTTCTGGTGATGCTCTACCGCCCCGTTGCCTTTGACCTATGATGAGGTCCCTATGAACATCTCACGACCCAGTCACTATCTACAGCCTCTTCGCAATTTGCCTCGCCATAGACCTTCAAGGGTTCGACGAGGGGGTTATCGAGGGTTTTCCCAGCGATGGTTGCAGCGCATTGGCATGGGTCTGGTTCATATGGGGCTTTTTCAAGTGGGTTTGCAGGGGGCGATCGCGCTTTCTCCTCATTTCACCAAATCTGCTCAGGCTGCAGAGCGTATTACCTTTTCTTTAGGAGCCACTATCGAGCGCTCCCTCTCTTTTGATTCTTTAGAACGCTACGTCGAATCTGGAGAAGTCACCGAAGAGCTGGCGCCATATCTTTCATACATAGACCGTTTAGACCCCAATGCCAGGGAGCAAATTCGCTCACTGCTTTCTCAGCGGGCCGATTTGGATGTCGTCACCGTGGCTCAGTTTGCCTACACGCCCCAGGGTGACTACTTGCTGTCTCAAGCTGGAGAGGTGTTTCGCACAGGGGCGCGGTTGTCTGGCCGCAAGGGGCTTCGTGGCGCGGCCATTGTCTCAGCGGCAGACGCCGAAGAGGGACTGACGATTTTGAATGTGGTGCGCAACTTTCCAACGCCTGTGCTGAGGGTTGATATTCGTCGGGGGCTGGCGATCGCAAACCAAGCTGGCGAAGCACTCAGACTATCTGATGCCGCTTTAGACCTGGTTCGGCAGCTGGCTCTTCAGCAGGCGACAGAGCCGTTTCCTGGTAACCAGCCACCCGCCGACCTACTAGATCTGGCAACGTCATCTGGTCCTTTTCAGGTCAGAAAGCTGTCGGTTCGGGTAAAAGCGAGTCCGCAGCCTGTGGATGTTTACTTACCTCAGTTGCCTAGTGTCTTTGTTGACGGTGGTAATGTCCGTTTCGATAACTTGCGCTTAGAGGGCGATTTAACCAATGGCTGGCCTGCGGTCGTTATTTCTCACGGTTTGGGAAATGATCGTGCATCGTACGCTTATCTGGCTGAATATCTGGCTTCTCAGGGGTTTGCTGCCATCAGCGTAGAGCATAGCGGCAGTAGCACCGAGCAACTCGATGCACTGGTCGCGGGACGGGTAGATGAAGTGGTGCCCAACGAGGAGTTTGTCAGCCGTCCGATGCTGATTACTCAAGTGTTAGACGAGCTGTCTGCCAACCCTAACTTCAATCACAAAAATGCAGGGGTCATCAATTTTCAAAATGTTGGTGTAATTGGTCAATCTTTTGGCGGGTATACGGCCTTTGCGGTGGCGGGTGCGCCAGTGAATCTAGCGCGACTGCGAAACAGCTGTCCGCCATCGTTTAGCGTGAATCTTTCCTTGCTGTTGCAATGTCAGGCCGCAGAGCTAGGTATGGAAGACTCTGACAGCCTAGACTTTACCGATGAGCGCATCAAAGCTGTGATTGCCATTAACCCAATGACTAGCACCATTTTTGGTCAGGAGGGATTGGCAAATGTGGCAACGCCTACGCTGGTTATTGCCAGCAGCAGCGACACGGTAGCACCAGCATTGGTAGAGCAAATAGAACCCTTTACATGGTTGACGGTGGATGACCGGTACTTGCTGATGCTAGAAGGGGCAAGCCACTTTTCGACCATTGGGGTGACGGGGGTAGAAACCTTTCAGCTGCCGCCCGAGCTGTTGGGGCCTGTGCCAGAGGTGGCTCAACGCTATACCCAAGTGATGAGCAACGCGTTTCTCCAGACGTATCTGAGAGGCGATCGCCGCTATCAGCCGATTTTGTCTAGTGCGTTTACTACACGGTTTAGTCAGCCTGAAATGCCTCTGAGCATTATTTCCGAGCTAGACCCAGAACGACTGGCGCGCAGCCTCAGACGCGCTGCTGTGGATGACGCTGAGACCCAGGAAATTCTTCAGGCGTTGGAGAAAGAGATGCAGTCTGAAGAGACGCCGTCTAAAGAGATGCAGTCTAAAGAGATGCAGTCTGAAGAAATGCCGCTCGAGGACTTGCACTGAAGCCGATTTAGGTCATATGTTTCACGGTTTTATTAATCTCAATAAACCCTTGGGGTGGACGTCTCATGACTGTGTAGCGCGATCGCGCCGACTCCTCAACACTAAGAAAGTGGGGCATGGCGGCACGCTCGATCCGCTGGCGACAGGAGTGTTGCCTATTGCCGTGGGGCGGGCGACGAAATTGCTGCAATATCTTCCAGAGCAAAAGGCTTACCGCGCTACGATTCGATTTGGTTTGACGACGACGACGGATGATTTAGAAGGCGAGACTGTCACGCAGCAGTCGGCTGAGCAGTTGACGAAAGAAAGGGTAGAGACGGCTCTGCTAGCGAACTTTCTAGGGACGCTGCAACAAAAGCCGCCTATGTATAGCGCGGTGCAAGTTCAAGGGAAGCGTCTGTATGATTTGGCCCGGCAGGGTCGTTCGGCTGACATTCCAGCTCGAACGGTGACCATTCATCAGCTGCGAGTGCAAGATTGGTCTGCAGGTAAGCAGCCTGAGTTGATTGTAGATGTTGACTGTGGTCCAGGTACCTATATTCGCTCTCTGGCAAGAGACTTGGGCGAAGTAGTGGGTACAGGTGCCACTCTGGCAGGGCTCTGTAGGACGCACAGCAGTGGATTTGAGCTGTCTGAGAGTGTGACGCTAGAAACGTTAGAAGCGTCCCTGGCCCAAGGAGATTTTGTGCCGATTTCAGCGGGTAAGGCGATGTCGCATATGGAGGCGATCGCCCTGTCTGCACCGTTTGCCCGTCGCTGGTGTTTGGGGCAAAAACTCTTGCTGACCGACGTGATGGCAGCAGACGCGATGCCAGCCATCGACCCTAGCCAGCCTGTGCTGTTCCGTCGAGTGCTCGCTGCAGATACGTCGGCATTTTTAGGGATTGGGGAAATTCGTATGGGGCAGACAATGCCAAACAGTCAAATGCTTGATGGCACACTGTCCAACAGTGCAGCGAGTCAGGCGCCAGAAGCGGTCATTGTGAGCAAGATCCTGGCACCTAAGCGTGTTTTTGCAACGGTTTGATAGGGTTTTGTCTGTTTTGAACCGAAAGTTTGAGAACTGGGGTTTTGAAAACTGGGATTCTGAGGAGTGAGGGTTTTTGGATGGAATCTTGAAATTGAATATGTAAAGAAATGTTTCGGATCTGATTGCACGGCTTTACAGTTTTCTAAGCATTGAAAACCTTTATGGTGCTTTGCAATGGGAGCTTTTATGCTCCTCGATCTGTGAAATCGCCTGTGGATATGGGTTTAGAGTGCGATATTATAATTTGTAATCTCTCAATCGCGTTTGGAAGTACAAGATGGTAACGCTCAAAATTGTTGTATATCTCACGGTCTCTTTCTTCGTAGGCCTGTTTATCTTCGGCTTCCTTAACGGAGACCCTGCACGTAATCCTAGTGGTCGAGATTTTGACTAATTTGTAGCCATTTGTTTTACATCTCCTGATTCTTAGGCATTTAGTTCTTGGGCATAAGAGTTGTCATGCATGAAAGAGGCGAGTTTTTCTCGCTATTTGATCAAGGCGTAAAGCAAAAGTCTCCAGTCTATAAGGGCAGTTCTCTAATTGGGGGCTGTCCTTTCGTATGGTCACTTTCTTCTCTGAGGCTAAAAAAGAGACTGCTACACTGACCAGTCTAGAATGATGCCCGATGTCGTAAGCTATGTGAGCACAGCTACAGACTTTGAGTGATTTTTTGGGAGGCGGTTGCGTATGGTTCACCTCGGATTGCCCCCTGCGCTTCCCCCTTCCCATGCTTCTGTCGAGATTGTCTACCAGCATGTTGACGCAGCGTTAAAGGCCGATAGTGTTAAGCAGTCGTCTGAACAAGCGTCTGAAACTGTTTCTGGGCGAGTGCCTGAGCGACTGCTAGACCGGCTGCTGGCTGACGTTCGTCCTATTGAGCCACAGGTGCTAGAGCTGGCACCCGCGTTTTCTAAGCAGCCTGCATCATCAGAAGCGGTGCCAGAGTCAGAAGTGCCCAGCTTAGGAGATCCGGGGCCAGACCCTGAAG
>JBCBOC010000040.1:0-11769 GCA_039821475.1 Cyanobacteria bacterium J06632_22
CTAAACGCCACCGGTAAACCGTAGAGTCGTGGCGTAGCAGAATCCACCTGCCCGCGCCAGGGAGAACTGTGCTCAAGATAGGCATGCACCAAATCCTTGTAACGCTCGGCGATAATCACACGGGTGGCTCGGTATCCTTGGGTGTACAGCCGGTCCAGAGCTTCGTGAATTTCGAACCGAATACCGTCGGGATGGGTATGCTGCCGGTACCAGGTGTCGTTCCACTGCCGCCAGTTGCGGCCCGATTGGACATGCACTAAGGTGCGCGAATCGGGGTCTGCCTCAAAAGCACCGTGGCGGGAGCACAAATAGCTATCGGTGAGTGTAAGCGCCGGAATGACCTGACGACAGTGCGGACATTGAATCTCGGGGCCAAAAATCGGATATTGCGAGGCAGAGTTGAGCATGTCTAACATGTCTGGCCAGTCGTCTCGGTAAAGGGCGCGGCAACAGCCTAGGGCTGCATCTGGAAAATTATGCTTATTATACTCTTGGCAAAAATAGACAGGCCGATTGTTACGGATTTCCTCGCTTTTCATTTCCTGACACCCTGACACGATTACTCACCCTTCCATTCTCCGCAATTCATGTCTTTAGCCTCTTCCGACGGTCAGCCCTTGCTAACGGCATCGAGTCAATTTTGGCCGGCGCCCAACCTTGCCCAGGCCGCATTCATTGCGCCCAATGCCACGGTGATTGGCGATGTTCGTGTCAGTGAGGGGGCCAGTATTTGGTACGGTGCGGTGGTCCGTGGCGATGTAGACCGGGTTGAGATTGGTATCAGCAGTAACGTCCAAGATGGCGCGGTCCTCCACGGCGACCCCCACCTGCCCACCATTCTCGAAGACTATGTCACCATCGGGCATCGGGCCGTCATTCACAGTGCGCACATCGAACGCGGTTGCCTGATTGGCATCGGGGCCATCATTCTCAACAAGGTTCGTATCGGTGCGGGCAGTATGGTGGGGGCCGGAGCTGTGGTTAATCGAGATGTGCCCCCCGGATCGCTCGTGGTGGGGGTCCCCGGCAAAATCTTTCGCCCCCTGTCCGCCGAGGAATCTGCCGATCTCATCGAACATGCCAAAAAATACGAACAACTGGCACGCGTTCACGCGGGTACCGGCACCGATTTGGGGTTTGTTTGAGCTGGTGTTTGCGCTATACGCCTTGCTCACGTGACTTGAGGCTCTTGGATGAGGCCAAAGCTTTATGGGGCAGCAGGCCACTGTCAGCAGCATCCGCCATGGCATAATCCCTACGGCTGTACCCTCCCGATCACTTGCCCTATCCCGAGGCGTTTAACCGGAGGCCCTGAGCCGCAAGATCTTGAACCACAAGACCTTGAGCCGCAAGACCTTGAGCCGCAAGACCCCATAATCCACGAGACCCAACTGCCCGTGACGACTTTGTTCTTTCAGGCCGATGCCGATCTGCAATCTCAGCTAGATGCTGTGTTAGATGCCACTTGGGCGGCCTTTCCAACCCTAGCCAATAACCAAATTGCAGTCACCTGGGTGTGCTATCCAGCCCCCTTTGCCATCAACACTGGCGGGGCCTTAAACCCACTGACCTTTTGGGAACAGCGACCGCCAGGGGCAAGCTACCGAGGGGTTGAGCTGATTTATCCAGCCAGCGTTGTCAAGCTGTTTTACTTGGTAGCGCTGCAGGAATGGCTCGAACGGGACATGGTGCAGTCCGGTCCAGAACTGGAACGCGCCATGACCGATATGATCGTCGACTCCAGTAACGATGCCACCAGCTATGTGATCGATGTGCTGACAGGAACCACCAGTGGCCCTGAACTGCCCACTGGGCCCTTTGAGACCTGGCAGCAGCAGCGCAATCTGGTCAACCGATATTTGGCCTCCTTGCAGTGGCCTGAACTTAGCACCGTCAACGTAAATCAGAAAACCTGGTGTGACGGACCCTACGGGCGAGAGCGAGCGTTTTTGGGGCCCGCCTATGACAACCGCAATATGCTCACGACGAATGCGGTGGCCCGTCTGATCCATAGCATTGTGGGCGGCGTTTCGATTTCGGCTGAACGGTCCCACGCGATGATGCGGCTGATGCGACGAGATTTGACCGATGCGGCCCTGCGTGACGACCCAGAGAACCCGATTACGCGATTTCTGGGGGCAGCTTTGCCCACCTCAACGGCCCAATGGTCCAAAGCTGGGTGGACTAGCCGAGTCCATCACGATGCCGCTTACATTGAGTGCGACGGCAAGGTCCCTTATCTCTTAGTGATCTTCACCGAAGGGCAATCGGCCGAGGACAACAGGCGCATCCTGCCCTTTATGTCTGCCGAAATCCTCAAGGTTGTCCCCTCGCTGGGTTAAATCAGTGCTGCGTCCTTTGATCTAGGCTGCGGGCAGGAATTTATACCTACGGGTGTAAGAGGCGAGTGTTAGAATCGCTCACGATGATGTGGGCTACTACCCTTTGCCCTGTCTATACCTGTTTGAGGAGTGAACCTAATCATGATGAAGCGATTTGCTGGGGCGATGAGCCTAACGCTAATGGCGTTAGGTAGTTTTCAGTTGCCCGGTTTAACTCAAGATTTGTCGGCAGATGTGGCTGCGATGCCCGCTGCAATCTCCGCTGAAGAACTCGGTTCCGAGCCTATTGAACTGGCTCAGCGCCGTCCTCAGGGTCAGGGTGCTCGTGTCGCCCCTCACTTTGTCGGTGTGGGCGGCAACATTGGCTTTAACGACAATGAGAACGCCGTTGGCGACTTTGGCTTTGTGGTAGTGAGCAAGTACTCTTTCACAGAGAAACTCTCCATCCGTCCCTCTGTTATTTTCTCCGATACGACTGCTGTGCTGGTGCCGGTGACCTACAACTTTCAAGGCAGTAATTTTGATGTCGGCCCCACCACATTGTTGCCCTATGTCGGGGGCGGTGTTGCCTTTACCACTGGCGATGACTCCGACGTCAACGGCCTGATCAGTGCTGGCGTTGATGTGCCGATTTCTCGGCAGTTCACGATCAACGGCCAGGCTAACCTGAGCATTTTTAACGACAGTGCCTTTGGCATTCAGCTCGGCCTGGGCTACAACTTTGGCACGGGTAGCGGTCGCCGTTAACCCATCAACGTAACAAAGATCGTCTATGTAGAGACACCTGATCAAGGTGTCTCTTTTTTTACGGGAACCCTAGGACCAGTTACGGGGGTTGCCGATGGTGATGAGTGCCCCGCCTGCCTGGTCACAGGTCGAGGCGGCCTTTCAGAAAATTTGGGGATACGAGCGCTTTAGACCCCCACAAGATACGGTGATCCGGGCGCTTTTAGCACAGCAAGACCTGCTCGCTGTCATGCCAACCGGTGGCGGCAAATCAATTTGTTTCCAACTGCCGGCGCTGCTGCAGTCGAGAACAACCCTGGTGGTGTCCCCCCTGGTCGCACTCATGGAGAACCAGGTGGCCGAACTCCGAGAGCGAGACTTGCCCGCGGCGGTCATTCATGGTGACCTAGACCGCTTTGCCAAGCAACGGACGTTACAGGCGGTAGCCCAAAATCGACTACGGCTGCTGTACCTGTCTCCAGAAACGCTGCTGAGCCCATCGGTATGGCAAGTGTTGTGTCAGCCCCAGGTGACGCTGAACGGCCTGATTTTGGATGAAGCCCACTGTTTGGTGCAGTGGGGCGAAACCTTTCGCCCGGCCTACCGACGGTTAGGGGTCGTCCGGTCTGCGTTATTGCAACATCGGCCGCCCGGCACAACGCTACCCATTGCGGCCTTTACCGCCACGGCAAACCCCGCTGCTCAACAGACCCTGGAAACCGTGTTGGGGCTATCTGACCCGTTACGTATTTGTTTGAGCCCTTATCGCAACAATCTTCATCTGGCAATCAAGACAGTTTGGACGCCTAAGGGGCGGCAGCGAGCCCTGGTGAAATTTCTCCAAAACTACCCGGGTCAGTCGGGGCTGGTCTATGTGCGCACGCGCCGCGTAGCAGAAACTCTGGCGGATGACCTGACTCGTTTGGGTTACAACAGCCTGGCTTACCACGCGGGTCTAGTGGCGGCGCGGCGACGACGGATTGAGGCAGACTGGATTGCGGGGACAATGCCCATTGTGGTGTGTACGAGTGCCTTTGGTATGGGCATTAACAAGCCAGATGTCCGATTTGTCGCCCATTACCAGGCTCCCGGCACGTTGAGCGAATACATTCAAGAGGTGGGCCGGGGCGGGCGCGATGGCCAGCGGGCAGACGCGCTGACGCTCGTGAGTGAGCGGACGGGCTGGTTTGACACGTCGGACCGGCAGCGACAACAGTTTTTTGCCCAGCAGCAGCAACAGCAGATACGCCAGGCCCACCAGCTGATGAAGCGGCTGCCCAAAGCAGGAAATATTCAGGAGCTGGCCCGCCACAATGCAAAAGCGCCTATGGCCCTGTCGATTTTGCACACGACGGGACAACTCACCTGGCAGGACCCGTTTCACTATCGGATCGAGGCGAAGGGCCAACGAGTGGCTGAGGCTGGAGAGGCGCAGGCCGCCAAGGAAATGGCTCGATTTTTGTATGGCAAAGGCTGCCGATGGCAGGGGCTATTGCGGGCGTTTGGCTGTGAAGCTGAGGCGGAACGAATGGGTGGATGCGGGCATTGCGATCGCTGCCAAGCAAAATAAGGTGTCCGGTTCTGATGTTGCTGTTTTATTAGCTTGGAGTGAAAGTGGTTTAAGGGATTGAGTGGCTGTCGGGCTTGCTTGGGTATCTTGAGCAGCGACATTGTATTCATGTGCGATGAACGACCGTTCTTCTCCTAACTGGCATGGGCTTTCTCAGCACAGGAAGCAGGCGGCAAACTGGTGCTGTGAGCAGTGCGGCAAGCGATGTCGTCTGCCGCAGGAGTCGTTGGAGGCATTTATCCATCGCACTCGGTACGATGCGGCAGCGGTAAAGGCTCACCCTCGGCGATGGACATTGACGACGGCAAATTTGGACCCTGACCTGCAGAATCCTAAGGCGCAATTGACAGCGCTGTGTGGGTCCTGTCGTCGGGCTTACGATAATCGGTGTCGGTGTCGGCTGCGGTACTTGAAGCGAGAGCAGCAGGGGCAGATGACCCTAGCGGATATTGTGGTGCCGTTGCGGGGGCAGCAGTTGGCGTTGGGGGAATTGGGTTTGCCCTACGAGCTGGTGAACGCTCTGCCTAGGCGTCGTTAGCGAGCATGCCTGCTTGAAGCCTATCTCTGTGTTGTTTGGCCGTCATCGTAAGATGCTTAAAAATAGCAGTGTATTGTCACGAATGAGCATTTCAACATGGAAGCAACTGATAGGACAGACGAGCAATCCCAAAAATATGATTTAAGCAGTGCCCAGGCAGTCAACTTTGCTGAAACAGTACAAGGCCATCAGACTGGCAGCACCATCAACAACTACAGTGCTAATCTCAACGACATTACTCGCCTGATCACCAACCTCCGCGAATCTGCCCAGGCATTCCCAAACGAGCAGAGAGAAGACATTGTTCTGGAGCTGGATGATCTCGAAATCGATGTCAATAATCCTGAACCTGACCAAAACCGTATTGCTCGACGCCTCAAGCGGTTGGCTGCCATTACGATGACGCTGGGTGCCATAGTCGGTGGGACTGACACCTTGTCGGATCACCTCAACACCTTCGCGGGCAATGTGATTGCGCTAACCCAGATGCTTGGCATTCCTTTAGACCGAATGTAGCCTACCTGGCTTCCAACGGTTTGCTGAGCTAATAGCCGTCGATCGCTATCGGCTCATGCTTTCACCACGAGCACCCCATCCCCTCGTATAATGACTTCATATTCATTAACAAACACTTACACGAGGAGCGCCTGTGTACTACTGGTATAGCCCCCCCTACTTTTTTATGATTGCTGGCTTGCTCATCGCAGTCACCTCTGGGGCGGCCTTTGGGGCAGTGCTCAAGGAATCTGTCCAAGACTGGTACGCGAAGCGCTCGACCCGTAGTCTGGCTAAGCTGCAAGGACTAGATCTGCAGTTTCCTTTTCTGGGCATTAGCGCGGGTACCTGCATCTTTTTAGCCTCTGGCTTAGGTATCTTTGGTATCCCCGCAGACTTGGCCTACGGCGCATCTGCGCCGTTGACGTTCTTGAGTGCGGCGTTAGTATGGCGGCAGCTCTGCAGTAACCTGGCCTTGCTAGAAAGCGGCCAAGAGCGGGCGTTTGAGTTAGATATTTTTAATTAGTCGCATTTTTTCGGATACGCTTCTCGGATACGCAGCGGCCTCACCTTTGTTTCCCAGCCTCCCACGCTGCTCTAACCAGTCGAATCTCGTTGTAGTCGTATAGGTCCCCCACTTCGTCGCGGATGGCGCGCAAGGAGTGGGGGCCGACTTTTTCTACCGCTTCAAAGATGGGGGCCTGGCGCTCGGGGGACACGAGAATATTCAGGTCTACCGTCTGGCCCTGTTCGATCAGTAGGGCCATGTGGTTAATGATGGTGCCCAGGCGCAGGCCCCGCTCCACTGCAATTTCTGAGAGAGAGAGGCCCCGCTCGTGGAGTTTGTGAGTTTCGAAATGGGTGGTGGCTAGGCTGTTGCTGTCAATAGGCGGGGCAGGCCGGGTTTTAGTGACCACCGTACTGGATCGGGCTAGGTCCGTCGTCAGGTTATTCATGCGGCAAAACTTGCCGATAGCGTCGGTAAACACCTGACCGTACTGGTCCAGCTTGCGTTTGCCCACGCCAGAGACTTCGGTAAAGGTGTCGGAACGGGTTGGTCGCTCCTGGGCCATTTGTCTCAGGCTGGCGTCAGAAAAAACAATGTATGGCGGTACGCCCTGCTGGTCAGCCAGGCGCTTGCGCAGGGATCTGAGGTCGCTCATGAGTAGGGCTTCCTCGCCGGTTAGCTCGTCCTCATTGGTGCGTCGCTGGGTGGTGTCAGCCTGTTGCGAGATGTAAATTTCGACCGAACGCTGCTTTTTGAGGACCTGCCAACTGCCTGCGTTTAGTTTCAGTATCGAGTAGCCGTCGGTGGTCTCTTCTAGCAGTTCTTGGTGAATTAGCGAGCGGCACAGGGCCCGCCAGTCGTCGACGGAGTGGTCTTTGCCGATGCCGTGGGTGGACAGCTGGTCGTGGCCCAACTCGATAATGCGCTTTTTGTTGGAGCCGCGCAGTACGTCGATAATGTGATTCATACCGAACCGCTCACGGCAGCGGGCCACGCAGGAGAGAAACTTTTGTGCTTCGATGGTCCAGTCGGCGGTGGGTAGTGGGTTTAGACAGTTATCGCAGTTGTTGCAGGGGGGCTCGAAGGTGTCGCCAAAGTAGCTAAGCTGAATTTTGCGTCGGCAGACGGCGCTTTCGGCGTAGTTAATGATTTGTCGGAGCTGTTGACGGGCAATGCGCTGTTCGTCTTCGTCGGGTTTCTGGCTGATCAGGTAGTCCACCGTAGAGACATCCCGATAGCTATAGAACACCGAACAGGTGGCGGGGTCTCCGTCGCGCCCGGCCCGGCCTGCTTCTTGGTAGTAGCTTTCTAGGTTGCGGGGCAGGTCGTAGTGAATGACAAACCGCACATCGGGCTTGTTGATGCCCATGCCAAAGGCCACGGTGGCCACCATGATGCGCACGTCGTCGCGGATAAACCGAGTTTGGTTTGCTTGGCGGACTTCGGCGGAGAGCCCGGCATGGTAAGGCAGGGCCGAGACGCCGTCCTGCTGGAGGCGGTAGGCAATTTCGTCCACCCGTTTGCGGCTGAGGCAGTAAATAATGCCGGAGCCTGCATCACCCTGGACCTTATGTAGGAGTTGACCGTAGGCCTGTTTGCCCTTGGGCTGAACTTCGTAATACAGGTTCTCTCGGTTAAAGCCCGATACAAACACCTTGGGGTCGGCCATGCGCAGCTGCTGCACAATGTCCTGGCGCACCCGCTCGGTGGCGGTGGCCGTAAGGGCCATCATGGGCACTTGGGGGAACTGTTGCTTGAGCTGGAAGAGCTGCCGATATTCTGGGCGAAAGTCGTGGCCCCATTCTGAGACGCAGTGGGCTTCGTCCACTGCAAAGGTGCTGAGGCCAACGGTTTGCTGGAGCTTTTCGAGGAGAGGCCAGAAGCTGGGGTTGACCAAGCGCTCGGGGGCTAGATACAGCAGGCGCACTTCTCCGGCTAGCAGAGCCTGTTCTCTAGCCTTGATTTCTGCGTAGGTGAGGCTGCTGTTGAGGTAAGTGGCAGGAATGCCGTTGTCGGCTAGGGCCTGTACCTGATCCTGCATGAGGGCAATGAGCGGGGAGACCACTACCGTTACCCCCACCCGTAGCAGGGCAGGGAGTTGGTAGCACAGGGATTTGCCGCCCCCCGTGGGCATCACCACCATGACGTCA
The DNA here is from genome assembly GCA_039821475.1 of Cyanobacteria bacterium J06632_22. GTDB lineage: Bacteria > Cyanobacteriota > Cyanobacteriia > Phormidesmidales > Phormidesmidaceae > CAWUKV01. Next base: position 8,330 of record JBCBOC010000040.1, read on the forward strand.
CGGTTTTTTAGGGCGTAAGCAATGATGTCGCGCTGGCTATGGCGAAATTCGTCGTAGCCAAAAAAGTGCTTGAGCGCTTTTTCGAGGGAGGGAAAGGTACTGGCGGAGACGGGGACTGCAGCGATCATACGGTCAAGGATAGGACGGGGTATCGGCCCATTGGACAGGGGGCCAAAAACGCTTGTCTTACCCTACCGGATGCCTAGAAAAAGTGCTGTTCCAGTTAGAAAACTTTGGCTGGTTGATGGGGGGTGGCCGGGACGGCGAAATTGTGGGGGCTCTGGGGGCCGGGACTTCCGTGCCAGGAATCGTCTCTAGCAACGCGACGAACGTAAGAGCACCAAAGCGATTCGCTCAGTGCGATACGCTGCTCTCGGTGCGACTTTTGAGCTGGGATGCGGCACTAGGCCGTGGGGGATAACCAGTGCCGACACGCCTGAACCAGGTGGCGAGCGGCGGTCTGTGTCCGTTTGATGATCTGCGGGAAGGGCCGCGGGCGAGCAGGTGATTGGGGTAGGGCCTGTTCGTAGCTGCGGTAGGCTTCGCTGTGTCGACCGAGCCGCTGTAGGGCAACCCCTCGAAAGAGCCAGGCCTGGGTATGGCGGGGCGCCAGGTCAAGGGCGCGATCGCACCGTGATAGCGCTTGGGCATAGTGCTGCAGGTGAACATAGCAAACCGCCTGGAATACAAGGGATTCGGTACGATCGGGTGCTAGACCCAGAGCCTGGTCAAAGCTGGCTAGGGCATCTCGGTATCGGCCTAAATTAGCCAGGGCCTCCCCTTGCAAATGCCAAAACCAAGGGGTTTGCCGATCCGGCATTTCACCGGCGGCTAAGGTCAGCAGGGCAGCGCTATATCGGCGATTTTGCAGATGACGTGTAACAGTTTCGTGAAGCTGGAAACCTGAAAGCCCTTGCCATCCGTCCTCATAGTCATCTTGTTGAATGGGCTGTGGTGCGACGGGCTGTGGCCGAGGCTGTGGCCTCACGGTCGGCTGATGGGATGGGGACAGACCATGAGGGTAATGAGGCATCGCTGAGCTCGGGCCTGAGGGATAAGCAGAGGAATCCATGGAGGAGATGGGAAAACCCGGTTGTGGAGTTTAGTTTAGTGTTGTCTGAACAACGTTGGCTTGAACCCTGATTGAGCCGAGCGGCTCAGTAATGATTTGATAGCTATCTAGGCGCACAGAGTGTGTACAGATAGTTGGAGGGGGTGCTTGGAAGCGCTTGACTGGAATCGTCTACGCGGAAGGCCCTAGTTATGGCTTTCGAGTTATGGTTTTGAAGACCCTAGCTATGACTTTATGGAAAGTTCCCACAAAGTGACGGTATCTACACAAAATCTTTGCACTTAACGATTGCCTTTTATTTTATGCCTAGAATTCCCGATTGAGATCTATCAATCGCTTCGGTTGGTAAAAAGGTTCACAGTTTTTGAGGCTAAGTCGTCCTATGTTAGAGGCTGTCGATGTTGGCAGAGGCTTGCTGTATGGGCCTGTTGTATAGGCTGGCTCTAAGTTTCGGGTACGGCGGCTAGTTGGACCGATGGTATTTAGGTTCGATTCTTCAGTGCGATAGCTGCCTCAAAAGGCAGACTTCAAACGGCAGATTAGAACAATAATGGCGCTCCCTTGAGTCGAAGCCCCCACGCTCAGGAGCTGCTGACGACTATTCCGCTCAGGCGACCTCGCTAAGGTATTTCTTGAGTCGTCGATGAGTCGCCGATCAAGCCAAGCGTGGCCTCAGCTTCAATACGTTTCAAAAGATAGGAGAAATGGGTTTATTGACTTTTGTAAACAGAATGACGTCAAAGCGTCTTGCTGTCTTGACGGCTCTAGATTAGCCCGCTAAGGTAAGTCCCATACGCCTGGGCGCTTAACTATTTATTGATAAGGTTGTTATGCAAGAGAAGCAAAAGGTCACGCTGTACCTCCCGGATGACCTGCATCGTCAGCTCAAGATTCGTTCAGCGGTTGACCGCGAGCCGATGTCTGCCCTTGCTCAAAAGGCGCTCAGTTTTTATTTGGCTCACTCCGAGGTGGTTGAGTCTTTTCGGGAGTATGGACAAACCCATCGGGTGTACACGTGCCCCTCTTGTTCAGAAGCCTTAACGGTTAATGCCGAGGGTTTGTCAGCGGTTAAGCAACATGCCTGTGAACAGTCAGAACAGGATGGTTTAGGTGCTGAGGCTTCGGTGGGTCGACGTGTGGGACGACCTGACGGTGATGTAGTGCCAGAACTGGTGCCAGCAGGTGTGTCGTCCGATGATGTTAGTCCTGACAAGGGAGAACTGGTGCCTTGCTAGGGTATCCCCCTAATCTCTATCTCAGCAGCCCCGCTTTGTTGTAGTTGTTCTATTTGGAAGCCGCCCCCTAAACGCGCTGTTGAAGTGCGTGATTTGGCCGATTAGATAAGCATTGGTCGATGTTGAGCCGTCTTAGTGATTGAGGACGATGGTGATGAAGGAAGAGCTTAATGTACTCGTTCAGGCTCAGTATCCCCTGATTTATTTGGTGACGTTTGAGGAAGAGCGGGCGGAGCAAACTTTGGCGACTATTGCTCAGCAGCAGCCAGGGCGTCGTTTATACACCTGGACAGTGACCCATGGGGTGGTTGAATACGGCCAGGGGCGAGGCAGTCAAAATAATAATACGGTCTCTCCAGAGGCTGCTATTGACTGGACAATTCGGCAACGTGAGCCAGGGATTTACGTCTTTAAAGATTTGCATCCCTTTATGGACTCACCGGCGGTGACGCGGTGCTTGCGAGATGCGATCGCAAGTTTTAAGGGCACCCATAAAACGATTATTTTGATGTCGCCGGTTCAAGAGATCCCGGTAGAGTTGGAAAAAGAAGTTGTAGTGCTCGATTTTCCCATGCCGACCATGGGCGAACTCAATCATGTGCTCACCTCTGAGTTGGATCGTACCCGCACGTCGGGCATCACCACTGATACTCGGGAGAAGCTGCTGAAAGCGGCGCTCGGCCTGACCCGCGATGAGGCCGAGAAGGTGTTCCGCAAGTCTCGCGTGGTGGCGGGTAAGCTCACAGAATCCGAAGTTGATATTGTTCTTTCGGAAAAGCGGCAGCTGATTCGTCGTAACGGCATCCTGGAATACGTTGAAGAGGATGAGACTCTGGAGTCTGTGGGCGGGCTTGAGGAACTCAAGCATTGGTTGAAGCAACGCTCCAATGCCTTTACCGAGCGGGCTCGCGAGTACGGACTGCCTCAGCCCAAGGGCATGTTGATTTTGGGTGTGCCAGGCTGCGGCAAATCGCTCATTGCCAAAACCACCGCTCGACTCTGGGGATTGCCGTTGCTGCGGCTAGATCTTGGTCGGGTGTACGACGGCTCTACCGGGATCTCTTGAACCGGCGACATCAAAATAATCGTTTTATGGGTGCCCTTAAAACTTGCGATCGCATCTCGCAAGCACC
>JBCBOC010000582.1:0-3298 GCA_039821475.1 Cyanobacteria bacterium J06632_22
CGACACCATAACCGTAGGCCACTTCCGCCAGTAAGCGCCCGTTGAGCGTGTCCCCTGACTCAATGGCGTACTCTGTTACCAGAATCGTTTGATCGTTGAGCTGAAACAGTCCCAAAATATTCTCGCCAAAGGCTGCCCCGGCAAAGGCCTCTGCCGACAGGGCATAGGCTGAAAACACCTTAGACTTAGGCATTAGCGCTGCCAGATTGTCTGTAAAGGTTTGGGTGAGGGTGCGCACCACTGGTGAAAAGGGCTTGGCCTGGGCTTCAAAGACCTCTGATGCGGCCAACACCACCTCAAGGTTGAGCATCAAATCATCGGTAACGGCAATAACACTTTTAGCCTTGTCTAAATTAGTGGCGCGCAACTTTGAGAGAATATTGCCAGTGAGCACGGGGACTTCATTGGCTAGTTCTGGAGACTCTTGGTTGGCAATCACCACTAGGGGCTGCTTCAGCTCCTGCAAAATGCGCACCACGCGGTTGCCCACTCGCCCAAGGCCCACAACCACAACATGTCCACTTCTGGGCACGCGGGGTCGCCGCCGCAAAAACTCAAACCGTGAACTCAACAGCTGATCGGCCAATAGGCCAAACACGCCCAGCACCAACAAAATGCTGGTAATAGAGATGAGCAAGCATACGGTCATAACCCAGCTGGGGGCATTCTCTTCGATGAGGTGGCCAAAGGCATCGCCATAGCCCCCCAAAATCAGCACCGCCCCCAAAAAAATGGCGTCGTTCCAGCTAAAGCTTGGCACGGCATTGTGGAGAATGAACACCGACAACACCCAAAGAAACAGACCGCTGCCGACGGCAATGACGGTGACCCGACGCAACGAGTCATAGGCCTCTTGCCTCAGGAAGCTGGAAAACTGCCGCCGCCAGTTGCCGTCAAAGACATCTTCTAGCCAGCGGCGCAGCTTTTGGTAAGGCAGGGGACGCGCCGCGACACGCGGCATCTGAATCACGTTGGGCTGGTCTACCTCAACGTAGGCAATTTCGTCCCCGGCTTTGACGCGTACATGGGGCTGCCAGCGATGAAACACAGAGGATGCAGTAGTGGCCCAGCCAATGGGCTGACGGCGATCGCTTTGAGGTTTGAGGTTAAGCAATCGAGACTGACGACGGTGGAGCCGATTCAACGGCATGTCGTTGAATCGGACGTCGTTCACCCCAACAAATTGCTCAACCACGCGAAACTGATAGTCGCCAATTTTGAAAATGCTGATGGAGTCGTCATCGAGCCCGGCTAGGGCAAAGGTGGTCGCTGGGAGCTCGGTGGCATCGAGGGCAACGAAACGGCCCAACTGACGCTGCAGTAGAGTATTGAGGCTATGGCGGGCGGATCGCAGAATGATCTGTACATCGGGGTTGAGGCGGCGAGCTGCGATCGCAGTTTCTACATTGGTACTTTCATCACTCGTCACGATCAAAATCGCCCGGCAGCCCTTGATCCCTGCCTGAACCAGCACGGTTTCTTGACGGCAGTCTCCGACGATAGGGGGCGTAACTAATAAGTCTGGCAAATTGACAACTTCCCAACCATCGGGAGGCAGATGATCAATGGCCGTAATCTGGACTTCAAACGGGGCAATACTAAAACGTTTGAGGTTGACAATCGTTTGCTGCCCCAGACTCCCTAACCCACAGACAATAAACGTATCCGTCACTTTGCAGCTATCGACAGGCAGGTTAGGAATGTAGGTATCGGGGCTAAACCGGTTGCCATTACTGTTAGGCATAGATGCAGAGATAAGGTCTGATAGTTGCTAGCTTCATCGTAACTTACCGAAATTACGGGATAACTCCGTAGGCAGCGATACGTCTCCGAGCAACAGTCGTCAATTTAAGCCGTCCAGTTGGTAGGTCACAAAACGCTACATCGGACTATCCGGAGAGTTTACAAGAGGTTTCGTAAACTTCCAATGAATTCAAATAAAGATCGCTCAACTTAGTTCTGTTAATCTTAGTTTATTAATCTTTCCTTTACCCGGCTTTGAGAACTTGTCAATATTGGAATCTGTGCTCATTGAAATCTGTGATTAGAATGCACTTCACCCACACCATTGCCCCAGAGGGCTGAAGTGATTTTCTTATGTCACCTTACTCATTTTTGTTGTTATCCTTTATCGATGCCCATTGATTAACCCAAACCTATCCTACGCCTGTAGTTAAATCTTGACTAACCGTCTGAGAGAGTCGTTTATACAGGAAAGACAAGGTGTCGTATTGACTTGTAGTCACCAAAACTTGGCCAGAAAGACAGTCTTACTCAGTCTCTCTATGGAGCAGTCCATAGCCTTAGGCTGTTAGTAAATCGGGCAACTTCATCCAGGGCTGCAATTCGACTCGCCTGTGTTAAACCGGGTTGTCGTACTGTTGGGGCTGACTACTTTATCTTTATCGTTTGTCGATTTTACTCTGTGGGCCTCACTGATTGTTTCGTGAGACCTCCAGGGCCTGTTTTGATGCGTCTATGGTTTACCCTGTGGCGCTGTTCAGGGTTCTTCTGAGGACAACTTTGAAAAAATCCAAAGAGTTTCCCTCGGGTGCATCTGAAACTGCTGAGCAACCTTAATTCGCTACACTAGCCAACGATATGAACACTAAAGCCTTTATTAACGAGTTTCACTACGACAATGCCAGTAATGACGTTGGCGAATTTGTCGAAATTTTGCTGATCGAGACCGACAACCTAGACGGTTGGATGCTGACGCTTTACAACGGCTCCAACGGCTCTGCCTACGACACCATTGATCTAACGGGTGTAACCGTCACCGATCTGGGTAATGGCTTTGGCACCATTGTCATTGACTTCCCCAGTAACGGTATCCAGAACGGTGGCCCCGACGGCATTTCCCTGAGCGACGATCAGGGAAACCTCGTTCAGTTTATTAGCTATGAGGGGACCTTTACTGGTTCGGGGGGTGCCGCAGATGGCATCACCAGCACCGACATTGGCGTGGCCGAAACCAGCAGTACACCTATCGGGACTTCCCTGCAGCTCACGGGCACTGGCTCCGCCGTAGAAGACTTCACCTGGACTGCGGGCAGCAGCGAAACCAAAAATGCAGCCAATGAGGGCCAAACCCTCACAGCTGATAATGGCGGTGAGACAACCGTCTTCATCAGCGAAATTCACTACGACAATGCCAGTACCGATGTTGGCGAATTCATCGAGGTCACCGGCACCGCTGGTGCTGACCTGACCGGTTACAGTCTGGTGCTCTATAACGGCAGCAATGGCACCGCTTACAACACCGTCAATCTATCCGGTACCATCGACGACGAAGCCG